>NZ_JBNGCJ010000434.1:0-638 GCF_049974785.1 Vibrio genomosp. F10 str. 9ZD137 | reverse complement strand
CCATTGTGCCGTAAACACTAAAGCCGATTCAAACCCAAAGTGCCAAGCGTTGCGAATCTGCTTGAATTGCTTGTTATAAATATGATTTTGACTCATCTAAAACTTGCCTTAATGCAATTTTACCTAGTTTGTTGTTGGCTAATTCAGACTTCTGACTGTCGACACACCGAAGACAATAGTAGTAAAGACTCATACACATAAAAATAAACTGATCATCTGGTGAGACTTTCTTCCACGAAACTCCATCGACACACCAAGATTGCTTTGTTTCCTTTGCAACTCGCATCATATCTTCACGATGTGCGGAAGAGAATGATTTATAGAAGTTATTCATAGAGCTCGAGTCAATGTTACGGTTCAGTTGGTGTGCAAAGTCGTTTCGCATTTTCCCCAAAACTAAAAGAGGTACTTTTAAATCTGGGGAAAGACCTAATGCTAGAGCCAAATGTATCTTACCAAAATAGTCTAAACGCATTGGTTTTAGGTTCTCAGGCGCACATGTAGCCATAGATAAAAAATCAGTGACGATATTTTCAATATGAATATGAGTGTGGATCACCCTACCTAGTGGGCTTTCCTGAACTAGGAGAGAGAGAAAATCTGACTTTTTCATCGAGTTATCCAAATATTTATAACGC
>NZ_JBNGCJ010000433.1:0-5039 GCF_049974785.1 Vibrio genomosp. F10 str. 9ZD137 | reverse complement strand
ACCGCTCTTCCGATCTTGACAATGTTAAAGCAGTACTCGTAAACATTTTCGGTGGCATTGTTCGTTGTGACATGATCGCTGAAGGTATTATCGGTGCAGTTAAAGAAGTCGGCGTAACAGTTCCTGTCGTTGTTCGTCTAGAAGGTACAAACGCAGACCTAGGTCGCGAAGTACTTGCTAATTCTGATGTTGATATCATTGCAGCTGAATCTCTAACAGATGCTGCTCAGAAAGTTGTTGCTGCTGCGGAGGCTAAATAATGTCTGTATTAATTAACAAAGACACGAAAGTAATCTGTCAGGGTTTCACTGGCGGTCAAGGTACATTCCACTCAGACCAAGCTATCGCATACGGTACGCAAATGGTTGGTGGTGTTTCACCTGGTAAAGGTGGTCAAACTCACCTGGGCCTTCCAGTATTCAACACAGTTCGTGAAGCAGTAGAAGTCACTGGCGCAACAGCAACCGTTATCTATGTACCAGCACCTTTCTGTAAAGATGCAATCCTAGAAGCGATTGATGCAGGTATCGAACTGATCGTAACGATCACTGAAGGTATCCCTACTACAGATATGATCGACGTAAAAGTGAAGCTAGAAGAAACTGGCGTTCGCATGATCGGTCCTAACTGTCCAGGTCTTATCACTCCAGACGAGTGTAAGATTGGTATCATGCCTGGTCATATCCACAAGAAGGGTAAAGTCGGTATCGTATCTCGTTCAGGTACTCTTACTTACGAAGCCGTGAAACAAACAACCGATGAAGGCTTTGGTCAGTCTACGTGTGTTGGTATCGGTGGTGACCCAATCCCAGGTTCAAACTTCATTGATATCCTAAAACTTTTCCAAGAAGATCCAGAGACGGAAGCAATCGTAATGATTGGCGAAATCGGCGGTACTGCGGAAGAAGAAGCGGCTGAGTTCATTAAAGCGAACGTAACTAAACCAGTTGTGTCTTACATCGCTGGTGTTACTGCTCCTCCGGGTAAACGTATGGGCCACGCTGGTGCAATCATCTCTGGCGGTAAAGGTACGGCTGAAGATAAATTCGCAGCACTAGAAGCAGCAGGCGTTAAGACTGTTAAGTCTCTTGCTGATATCGGTAAAGGCCTACGTGAAATCACGGGTTGGTAACTTGACCTAGTAGCAATAAAAAAGTAAAAAAAAACCGAGCATAATCGCTCGGTTTTTTTTGGCTAGAATTTAATGTATTCACATTAAACCTCTAGGTACTAAATTTAAAAAATTAAAGAACCATAGCCGCAATCCAACCAAAAATGATCAGTGGGATATTGTAGTGAATAAACGTGGGTACGACGGTTTCCCAAATATGCTCATGCTGCCCATCGGCATTGAGGCCCGACGTTGGTCCTAATGTTGAGTCAGACGCTGGTGAGCCTGCATCACCCAGTGCAGCGGCTGTTCCAACTAAAGCAATTGTCGCCATCGGTGAAAACCCAAATGCAGCGGCCAGAGGAACGTAAATCGTTGCTAGAATTGGAATGGTTGAGAACGAAGAACCAATCCCCATCGTGACCAATAGGCCGACGACCAACATCAACAGAGCAGCAAGTGGCTTGTTATCGCCAATGGTGGTTGATAACGCGTCGACGAGGGATTCAACACCGCCAGTTTGCTTCATTACAGCAGCAAACCCCGCCGCAGCGATCATAATAAACCCAATCATCGCCATCATATGAACGCCTTTGGTAAAGACATCGTGTGTCTCTTTCCAGGCAATGACACCGCCGAATGTGAATACCATAAAGCCCGCTAGAGCGCCTATGATCATCGAGCCAGTTGACAGTTGTACTGCCAGAGCAACCACAATACCGACACAGGCAACCAAAATACTTTTCTTGTCGATACTTGTTGGCTCTTCATTAATATGGGTCAGCGTTGTTTCTTTGTATTCACGAGGCTTTCTGTAGCTGAACAACAGAGCAGTCAATAGTCCAAATACCATGCCTAAAGCCGGAAGAATCATTGCGACTGGCACTTGAGATGCGACTACGCTTTCTAGCCCATTATCATGCAAGTTTTTAAGCAAAATATTGTTTAGGAAAATCCCTCCGAATCCAATCGGTAAAATCATGTAGGGTGTGACTAGGCCGAAAGTCAGGACACAAGCAACCATCCGACGATCCATCTTTAATTTTGCAAATACGCCGAGCAGAGGTGGAATTAAAATTGGAATAAAGGCGATATGAACAGGGATAATATTTTGAGAGGACATCGTAACCAAAATCAGCGATGCTAATACCGCATATTTCAAGCCGGTAGTCGCTGTACCGCTCTCTTTGCCGTTGATTCGCTTAATCACATTTTGGGCGAGCAAATCGGTGATGCCTGATTTAGAAATAGCGACAGCAAATGTCCCTAACATGGCATAGCTCAATGCGATGGTTGCACCGCCCCCTAAGCCACTCTCAAATGCAGACACTGCGTCATTTAAACTCATGCCTGATACAAGGCCGCCAACGATAGCACTGAATGTTAACGCCACAACGACATTCACACGCATCAAAGCGAGTATCAACATGATACAGACAGAAATTACAACAGGATTCATAGTTTTCTCGGTTAGTTGTGTTGGTATTAATTGTTATTGTCAACTAGTGGCCAGCCACCTAAAGCTTTCCACTTATTAACGATGCCACAAAAAAGTTCAGCGGTTTTTTCTGTATCGTAAAGTGCTGAGTGGGCTTCTTTGTTGTCAAACTCCATCCCTGCGGTTTTACAAGCCTTGGCTAGAACGGTTTGACCATAGGCAAGGCCACTTAATGCAGCGGTATCAAATGTGGCAAAAGGATGGAAAGGGACTCTCTTCAACTTGCTACGTTCACTTGCAGCCATAACGAATTTATGGTCAAAAGTGGCATTATGAGCAACCATAATGGCACGGCTGCACCCCTGGTCTTTTTGCTCTTTTCGCACAAGCTTATAGATTTCTTTTAGTGCGTGTTCTTCGCTAACAGCGCCGCGAAGTGGGCTGAATGGGTCTATAATTCCGTTGAATTCCAAAGCGGCTTTTTCTAGGTTTGCACCCTCAAAAGGTTCGATGTGAAAATGAATGGTTGAAGCTGGATGAAGATCACCCTGTTCATCCATTGTTAGCGTAATGGCACAAATCTCTAATAATGCATCGGTATCTGAGTTAAAGCCGGCAGTCTCTACATCAATGACGACAGGGAAGTATCCACGAAATCGCTTCTTTAACGTTAGAGTTTCATTTTCAACAGTCATAGTTTTTTTAGTCAGATGGACAAGCCGTGCATTATTGCAGATTCCAGCAGAGAGCAAAACCGAAGAATCCAAGAATGAAACGTAATTTATTCAGTTTTATGGCTAGAATTTTGCATTGTAGGGTAAGAGAAGTTGCAACGGCAAACATTCGCCGTCATCAAGTGGTATCTAAGAGAACAGCAAATATGAAGAAGTGGGCCGCGATTAGCGCAGTACTAATAACCAGTCATCTGATTTCTCCAAACGCGGTTGCGTTGGATAAACGTTATGTCGCCACGCCTATGCAATCTACATGGCAAATGGTGGCAAATACGCCACTAGAGTGCCGCTTAGTCCACCCAATCCCAAATTACGGCGATGCTGAATTTTCATCTCGGGCGAGTAAAAAAATCATCTTAGACTTTGAACTTAAGATGCGCAGACCGATGGGGGAAACGCGGAATGTTAGCTTAGTGTCTTTGCCACCTGCATGGCGCCCTGGTGAAAATGCGGAACGAATTACAAGCATAAAATTTTTCAAACAATTCGACGGCTATATTGGCGGACAGACTGCTTGGGGGATTTTAGGTGAACTTGAAAAAGGTCGCTATCCTACATTCAGCTATCAAGATTGGCAAAGTCGGGATCAAAGAATTGAAGTTGCTCTTTCATCGGTCTTGTTTCAGCAGAAGTACAATGTTTTCAGTGATTGTATTGCTAACCTACTTCCGTATAGTTTCGAAGACATCGCGTTTACTATTTTGCATTATGATCGAAGCAGTGTGCAGCTCAATAAATCATCTCAAAAGCGTTTAGCTCAAATTGCTGAGTATATTAGGCACAATCAAGATATCGATTTGGTATTGGTTTCAACGTATACCGATTCGGTTGATACCAGAAGTGTGTCTCAAAATCTATCAGAGCAGCGGGCGGAAGTTTTACGCGGTTATTTTCAATCTTTGGGGTTACCTGAAGATAGAATTCAAATTCAAGGCTATGGTAAACGCCGCCCTGTTTCAGATAATTCATCTCCGATAGGTAAAGACAAAAACCGTCGTGTCGTTATATCACTAGGCCGTACACAGGTTTAACAGGACGCTAAATTGGCCGTTAGTTTAACTGAAACATAGAAATTAGGTTACAGTTTGTTGCGCTGTCTAGGTGGCTGACTTGCTTGGCAATGTATGGGTTAGGGTGACGCTTTAAGAACTCAATCAAGGCCTTTTTACAGCAACCTAGTGAGTCGATGTAAGAATCACACTGACTATTCGCGCATTGTGGAATGAGTGACAGCACCTTTTCTGAAGCGAGCTGCAAGTATTTCAGCTCATATCGCTCATCTCCCACAGAGCGCCAGAAACTGGCCATGTTGTGACAAGAGATAACAGAAACAATCAATCGATCTTCTATTTGTATCTCTTCTTCATGAGTCTGCTGCTCACTGATGGTTAGCGCTTGCTGGTAGTGTAATATACTTCTCAGGTGGTCACTCTCCTGCATCGCAACGTCCGCGAGTAACGTATGTTTTTCCCACTCTGTAACCGTCATAAATAACCCTTTGAGCAACTTAATAGAACAAATCTGATGTAATTACCCATCAAATGATAATGAGAGTTATTATTATCATTGAATATTAAAAAAGGCAACGCTTGGTTGCCTTAATGCGAACAAATCTCAAAAAGTATCAACCTAGCCCAACGGAGGCTTGTTTATTCTGGATGAGTTCAATCATGTATCCATCAGGGTCTTTTACAAAGGCGATCTCTGTTGTCCCGCCTTTGACTGGGCCAGGCTCACGAGTGACAATACCACCGGC
>NZ_JBNGCJ010000432.1:0-8275 GCF_049974785.1 Vibrio genomosp. F10 str. 9ZD137 | reverse complement strand
CAAACCTTGGATAACGACGAAGCGCTTTCACTTGATCATTGAAGTTCTCACCACCAACAACCAAAGCCGCCTCATAAGAAAGACCACCCAGCATCGTTTTAAGCTCTCCGTAAACCTGCCTTGCAAGCTCACGAGTTGGAGCCAGTATTAACCCTCGAGGATCCCTCGCTGAAAATGCTTTGCTCTTTAGCGCTTTATGGAGCATAGGGAGCACAAACGCTAATGTTTTACCTGAACCTGTTTTCGACGACGCTAAAAGATCCTTACCAGCGATCGCCACCGGAATGGCTTGCTGTTGGATCTCTGTCGCTTTTCTAAAATCGTAGTGGCTGAGGTTTTTTAGTAAACGATTGTCTAAACCTAAATCTTTAAAGTGCAAAGGACTCTCCAGTTAATAACTATATACTCCCATTTATGGTCAATGCGCATACGCTCTAACACTAGGGAAAACAAAAACGCGATATAATACCGTGAAACAGGCTAGTATAGATATAGATCACACAAAATTAATCCGAATCTCGAGTTCATTAGCCCTTCTAATTTCATGTATTCAAATCAAAGTGTCTTTATCTAGACTCAAGTATTATGTGAATAAATTAGATGAGCTTTGTCTCTTAAATGTGAGATATCTCCATTTTTTTTTGCTAATTACTTAAATTCTGGGCTTTTTTTGACGTTCTTTAACTAGGAGTTCTGTTAAATTGTTACTACAATTTACTTCGTCACTATATTGTTATAGAAATTTATAGGGCGAATCTTCGAAGACAATGATAATTTAAGGAATTTATATATGAACAAGATGTTAATCGCAGCTGCAGCATCGTCAGTACTTCTTCTTGCAGGTTGTGCTACACCTGATCAAGAAACAATGGCAAAAATGGATGACATGAACAGCCAACTGACTCAACTTCAAGACGATGTTTCATCACTAAAAAGCGAACATGCGATGCTAAAATCTGAAGCTCAAAAAGCGAAAGAAGCAGTGATGGCAGCGAAAGAAGAAGCTGATCGTGCAAACGAACGTATTGATAACATTGCCCAGTCTTACACCAAGTAAAACATTCAGCGTCATATGTTATTAAATAAAGGCCAATCTATCTGATTGGCTTTTTTATTATTCAGTTACTTTGATTCTATTTATTGGCGGGCTTCATACAGGTTGGCCCCAACGACCTCAATCGGCACCCCATTTTGTGCCAAAACCGCCGCTCGGGCTTTGCCATCAGAAATCTTAAATTCATCCAGCCACCAGGTTAATTCTTGCGGTAACAACAAAGCCTTCTTGCTACCGTCATTTCGTGTTAGTGGCTCGTGGGCTTCTAAAAACACACTGCGATCCGGCTCCAAAGCGATTTTAATGGGTTCATCAATGATTTTAACCGGTACGCCAGTGTTTACTTGATTAAACAACCACTCGATATCCTTAGGATCCATGCGAATACACCCCGAGCTTACTCTTAACCCAATACCAAAATTCTTATTCGTTCCATGGATGAGATAATCCCCCGCACCATAAGCCAGTCGAAGTGCATACTCCCCTAGTGGATTTTCAGGCCCAGCAGGCACCACGCGCGGTAGTTCAATCCCCTTTGCCAAGTACTCTTTACGAATAGACTCTGGCGGCGTCCAAGTTGGGTTTGCACGCATTTGGCTAATGCGTGTTTCCATTTCTGGCGTGTCTCTGCCAATCTTGCCAATTCCGACCGGGAAAATATGAACAAGGTCAGCGTTTGGATCGAAATAATAGAGACGCAGTTCAGCCAAATTAATCACAATCCCTTCATAATTAACTTGAGGTAGAATCACCTGAGAAGGAATAGTCAGCACATGGTCAACCTGTGGAAGAAACGGATCAACCCCCTTGTTAGCAGCCATTAAAGACAAAAAGCCAACATCGTATTGCTTTGCTATATCGGCAAGGCTCTCACCTTCATTGATCGCATGGTATTGAATTCTACCAACAATACTGCTCCCTTCCGGCGGTAAATCATACGTTGCAGAAAATGCTGATGCACTCACTAGGCACAATGCCGCTAACCGATACCACATGACCTGATCCTTTCAATGCTAATTATTAAAATCATAACTCATTAACGATATGGTTTCTCCCTTGAAGTTACTTTCCGGTGGCGAAGCGTATTCTCTGACCAAAACGTGAACAATGGCCCAATCAAATCGATTGCCTTACCGATTTCAACATATTTAGTTATCAATACCCGCTATTCTGCTCGCTTTAGGTAAATATGTGATGAACTTCTCAAGGGCTATGACTATTACTCGCTAAAATTGCCCCAACAGAATCAGAACGATTCAACAAAATTGGTAATTTAGGATGAAACCGTCCATAAATACCCGTTAACTTTGGAGAATAACAATGGCTACCCCTCATATTAATGCTCAACTTGGTGATTTCGCAGAAACTGTTTTGATGCCTGGTGATCCTTTACGTGCTAAGTACATTGCAGACACTTTTTTAGATGACGTAAAGCAAGTATGTGACGTACGTAATATGTTCGGTTACACAGGCACTTACAAAGGCAAAAAAGTATCGGTGATGGGCCATGGTATGGGTATTCCATCGTGCTGCATTTATGTTCACGAACTGATTGCTGAATTTGGTGTGAAAAATGTGATTCGTGTGGGTAGCTGTGGCGCAGTGCGTGATGATGTTAAATTGATGGATGTCGTTATTGGTATGGGCGCATCAACCGATTCTAAAGTAAACCGCATTCGTTTTAACAACCACGATTTTGCAGCGATTGCAGATTTTGGTCTTCTAGAAGAATCCGTAAAACAAGCTCGTATTCAAGATGTACCGGTCAAAGTTGGTAACGTATTCTCTGCGGATCTTTTCTACACACCTGAAGCTGATATTTTTGAAAAAATGGAGAAATTAGGCATTTTAGGGGTGGATATGGAAGCTGCAGGTATCTATGGCGTAGCCGCCGATCTTGGTGCCAAAGCCCTGACCATTCTAACCGTTTCAGACCATATCATTCGCGGTGAAAAGCTCAGTTCAGAAGACCGCCAAAAATCATTCAACGATATGATGAAAGTAGCATTAGAGACAGCTATCAATATCTAGTTCATCATAAAGCCGACTACAGAGCTACTCTGTAGTCGGTCAATTCTCGAGGGGGTGATTGTGTCTGACGGCAAGCTACCAAAGGAAGCTGTAGGGTTACAACTCAACTTTTGTAAAACATTGGCGTGTGACAACTTTGGATTGAGCAACGCAGAACGGTATGTTCTGCAACATACGAATCCTAAACGACCAGCGATGGTATGCCGTGAATGTGGCGCCTTCCCCCCCTTACTTAATAACCAAGAAGTTCTAAATGAACTTCAGCGGCTTCAGCATCTCCATAGTGAGGGGCTACCCGCTTGTCGTAACCAAGAT
This sequence comes from Vibrio genomosp. F10 str. 9ZD137, assembly GCF_049974785.1. NCBI lineage: Bacteria > Pseudomonadati > Pseudomonadota > Gammaproteobacteria > Vibrionales > Vibrionaceae > Vibrio > Vibrio genomosp. F10. Next base: position 4,875 of record NZ_JBNGCJ010000432.1, on the reverse strand, counting down.
TGCGACAACTTCGACCTCTCTGTCCATACTCATAAGACCCTCTATCATGCTTTTGGTTACAGCGGTGATCGGCAACGATACCGATGCAAAGCTTGCCAATCTACTTTTGTTGATAAATGGTCTGGTGGGAACAAAAATCTCTCATTCCAAGAAAATTTGCTTGGGCTATTGTTCATGAGTTATTCGGTGCGTGAAATCTGCCGAAAACTCAATATTAATCCCAAAACCTTTTATGACCATGTCGAGCATATTGCCAGCCGATGTCGTCGAAAATTGGCAATGATTGACGCTAGATGGATGAAACACAGCGACAGTTATCAACTCGCGTCAGATTATGTTGCACTGCAACCTAATAGCGACAACGGAGTGATATGGATTGCAACCGGCGAAGCCAATACCGGCTATATTCTATGTCAGCACGTCAACTACTCGGCTCAAGAACAAGCTGAGGGGTCGATTGATCATGACCCATATACCACACCCGCGCGATTCGTTTCAAAAAAGCACTCATCAGAAGCAAATGAAGCTGCAATCAATACCAATCAACCTCTCAGAGCACGTATTGACCAAAAATATCAAACGATTCTGGCCAGAGGAAATGTTGAAGACCCTATGGGTAACCTTAGTCACTTTAATTACCCTTCGAAAGGCGCTTTAGTTCGTGCTCCTTATACTTCATATGCACACTACTTACATATACTAGAACTCTGCGACGACAATAAACGTTTGAGCGTATTTATGCCTCAAGATCCACTACTTCGCTCAGCAGCACTCAGTGTCTGCGTCTCTCGCATCAAACGCCAAAATGTTGACTTAATGTATGTTGAAGAAGATTCAAATTGGAAAAATATAGAACACAGCCAAAAAGTCGATATTGTTCATATGGGATGGTGGCGCGATCGTTGGGCTATTGCCAACCAAGCCGATAGCGCCAAAGGTATCTGTTATCTTGCAGGCAACAAACCAGACCCAACTCATTGGTTACAAAACGCTTCTATCCATCACACTTCATTTTACCAGCAACGTTTTCAGCTGTTATTTGCGAGTTTTATTAACGAGCCGAGACGAAAATTGCGCCCTGGTGGCATTCTTCCTATGCTCGATATTTTTAGAGCATGGCATAATTTATGCTATCAAGATAAGCAAGGGAAAACCGCGGCACAGAACCTTGGGCTATCCGAACTGCCCCTGACTTTAAGGGATCTACTCTCCTAAAAAGGCTTTTCCTTAAAAAAACAAGTGAACTACACCGTAGTTTTCGTTTTATATTAGTGAGGTAGTATATACTTGTGTAAGTTAGTTAGTGCTAAAACACACAAGGCTATTATAATTGTTTTAAAGGATTTAGACCTCATTATCATTGAGTAGGGATACCGTAGATTTGGATAAAACTCAGCACCTTTTAGAAGTTGAAATTGAACAGCTTAAAGCTCGAATCGAATCTGAGCCGGAAAAGGTATTGGTGGCAGCTGAGCAGTGTTATCTTCGAGCAACACAAACTCAGTTTCAAGAGGGCACCATACAAAGCTTGATCATCATGGCTCGATGTTCGTGGTGCTTAATGGATTACCGTAAAGGGCTTAAATTCATCAAAGAAGCCTACCAGTACCAAAATTCACTCGATACCGACGACTATCTTCCTGAAATTTTACATATCCACGCCCTACAATTCTGGGGACAAGCAAAGTACTATTCCGCTCAGCAATATTGGATTAACGCACTTGAGCAAGCCTCACTGGTTGATGAAGTTGAAATTCAAATTGAGTGCCTTATCGGTCTAGGCAACGTTTGGCGCATCACTCATGAATACCAACTGGCCAGCTCAACTCATGAACTCGCGGTAAAAGTCGCCAACAACATGAGGATTGACTGGCTCGAGGGCAAAGCTCGAATCTTACTCGCTTGGGATCTTTACCTACTCAATAATTTCGTCGAAATGCTGACGGTGCTTGACGGTGCAGAAGAGGTACTGAAAGATCACTACGATAAAACATGGACCGCAGAAGTCTGGGACTTTCGAGGCCTGGCATTACTGGGGCTAGAGCGATTAGAAGATGCCGAAATAGCCACAAATACTGCCCATGACTTAGCGATTAAAAATGATCTCGTCTGGATGAAGGCGCACTCTTACATCAGTCGAGCACGACTAGAGCTCCTCAGGAAAAACCCAGAAAAAGCCACAAAATTACTCATTGATGCCGAAATGTCCGCCACTAAATTTGATAATGGTGAGCTACTGTCTCAAATCTGTTTCCAACAATCCCTAGTAGCAGAGCAAAGCAATCACCACGAACAAGCGTTTATTGCGTTTAAAAAGTACCGAAAACATTCACTCGAAATGCTGCGGGAACAAACCGCGCGTATAGGCCTTGATAAAGCTCGTACTTCGAAAAGACAACTTGAGCAACGTGCTCGTAAATTGATCAACAGAATTCGTGGACAGCATGAATTTGACCCAGAAAAACACTTAACGAACATGGTCTCCGAGACTTACTGGTGGGAACAACTCGTCTTATTTAAAACCGAGCTGAAACGCTCCAATCATGCCATCATCATTATCCAGCATGAAGACAATGCCTACTTGGAAGTCTGCACCGAAATAGCACACTCTCTGTGTAACAAACAAGATCTCCTTTCTCGTCTTAGCAGCGATCGAATCGCCCTTTTACTCAGTGACAAAGACGACGTAGCAACAGATGTTTTTCAAATACTAGCAAAAATGATTGAGATCTATCCTTGGCAACGAAAAGGCCTTAAAAGTCGCTTACCTAAGGTTATTCTACAAGACATTCTAACCTTCCCGTTTACGTTAGAGCAACTCGTACAAAGCCAAGAAAAGGAGGTATCCCATGGAAATGCTCATCAATAAAATATCTGATTCTGGGTTAGATGCCTCCTCTGTTACTGGTGAAGAAGCGATCATTTTTTGGAATCATGTACGACAGCACATTGCGACCACAAGCGAAGAAAAAGCCCAAACCTATATTATCAGTGCTGAATATCGTGCTGAGCTGAACCAGATTCAAGCGTGCATTGATGAACTGCGCCTCGCACTAGAGCAACTTCAACTTCCCAAAGACGCTGAATCGATTTTATCGGTCAAAAATAGTCTGAGTGAACATCTTGTTGATATCGGTGATTACTCAGCGGCACTAGCCGAGTATTCCTCTGCTTCCTCTATTGCCGTAGAACATGGATTTATCGATCATTACGCCTTGTCTATCCTTGGGATGGGGAATCTATGTGACGCCTATGGTGATCACAGTCGAGCGTTACGTTACTACCAAAAAATCGACGGCATTGATCATGCGATTTCGAGCCGCTCTCTTCGTTTACGATACAAGCTCTACATGTTGTCTTGTTTTATTGAGCTAGGGCGATTGGCCGCAGCAAACGATCTTATTCGAGAGTGTGAAGAATTAAGTATTTTAGTCAGCAATAAAATCCTGGCAGGTCAAATTCATCTCTATCAAGCAAAACTGTACCGGCAACAAGGGAAAAGCGATGAAGCTTTACTCTCTATCGCGAACATTCAGTACAGCTCAGGTAACATTCAGTCAGCCTGGCTATCTAACATGATTCGCCTTGAATTGGCGTATTGTCTAGGTGATATCAACAGGCCTCAGCTAGCCAACCTTGTCTTGCATAACGCGAGTAAACGTATTACGGCGAATGCCACGCCGATTTTATCCAAACGATTGTTTGATACATTAAGTGATGTCAGTGAAATTCAAGGCGATTTCGAACAAGCATTGAAGTACCAGAAGAAAGGCTATCGTATTGAGTCGGACTTAATGAAGAACATCCCAATTACAGAATTGGGAGCTAGCCAATTACGTCGCTTATCGCGTTATGAATTACAGCTTAAGCTCATTCTATCCGAGATAGAAAACCGTGAATTGAAAGAAACAACCGAGAACCAGAAAAACACGGTTAAAAAACTTCAACAGGATGTCTTCACTGACCCACTGACCGACCTGCATAATCGACGTTGGTTAGATGTAAAGCTCAAAGACTTGCTATTGCACGAAACCCCTTTTTCTTTAATGGTTATCGATATCGACCACTTCAAATCGATTAACGATGAACTCAGCCACTTAGTCGGGGATAAAGCCATTGTTAATGTGTCCCATGAATTATCCGCTTACTTTCGCTTCCGCGGTGCCTCTTGTGTTCGCTTTGGTGGCGAAGAGTTTTTGGTCATTCTAGAGAAATCCACACTCGAACAAGCGGAAATGCATGCGCAAAACTATCGCGAGAGAATTTTTCAATTTGGGTGGAAAGAAATTCTTGGTGAACGAGGGCTAACCGTGAGTATCGGCGTTACCCTTCATCGGGAAGGTGAAAATACCCAGCGAACCTTCTATCGCGCGGATAAAGCGCTTTACCGGGCTAAAGCGAATGGTCGAAACCAAGTATGTACCGAATAACAAGCGTAACAAATGGCCTCTGCTCTTCCTTCCAATCTAGCCTAGCTTCTGGTTTTAGCGGCTAGGGCTGGTTGATTTAAACTTGATTGCTTTAAACTTGATTGTTTTAAGCTAGGTGTGGCTACAGGCCTAGCAACTAAAGAAAAAACAACGATATTCCCAATAGCGCAAACAACGTACCAAAGAGACTGAGCTTACTAATGGTTTCACGCCTAATGGCGTAAATGACCAGCATGAACAAAGGGCTGGTTGCAATGAGTGTTTGCGCAATAGCAGGATTCGCATGTTTCAACGCCACCTGTTGTAGCCACAACGCCAAAAACGTTCCGACAAAAATAGCACTGAGTAACCAGATAAATGAACGGCTCCCCATCGAACTGAGATTCCTTTTTATCGCTTTGAACGGTTTATCTTCAATCCACCAAAAGATCGGCAGAGCGGTTCA
>NZ_JBNGCJ010000431.1:0-6728 GCF_049974785.1 Vibrio genomosp. F10 str. 9ZD137 | reverse complement strand
TTCTGAACCTCTCTTCCGATCTACGCGAGTAAGTTAGTTTGTTCCGCTATACCTTGAATGGTTGATATGACGGAGTGAATCTCGCTGCTGTGTTTTTCAAGTTCCGCGACCATTTGTTGAGAGTTCTCGATGTTACTGGTCAGTATATGAAGGCTATTACTCGCATCGTTAGTCAGATCCAAGCTTTTATCCGCCTCTTGTTTAACTAGATGTGCATTTTCAGCGGCACTTTCAATATTGGCTGTAATTTCGTTACTCGTCATCACAAGTTCATTGACCGCCGTGGCAACTAACTCAGATTCAATTTTCTGCTGTTGAGCGTTATTCATGCTCTCGGTGGCAATATGTTTTGAGGCCAATGAGCACTCATTAAGCACATGCATAACACCTGCGATATCTTTGATATTGTTATGCAGTTTAGAGACAAAATGATCAAACGAGTTCGATAACTGAGCGAGCTCATCGTTGCCCGTTGAGTTCATTCTCACGGTCAAGTCACCATTGCCTTCCGAAATATCTTTCATTAAATGGGTAATCTGACCAATTCGCTTCGTGATGCTGGTGGCAATGATGACAAGTAACGCAGAAATAATAAACGCTAATGCAGCACCAAAGACGTTAAGCTCCGTCTTTACCTGCGTTCTCGTTCTATCCACCACCACATTAATCGATTCTTGAAGTTGATGAATAGCTTCTTCTGCTCCGTGTACATTGGTTCTTAAGGCACCTCTCATACCTAATTGTGGTGATAATCCATAAACATCGTTCTCAGCCACAAACCGTAGAAATGATTGCTGGTAGCGAACCATTTCAGTTAAAACCTGAGTATAGGCTGATGAACGGGACGTGAAATTGTTGATAGCTGCTTCGAAATCGAGCACAGCCTCTTGAGAAGGGGCGATAAGGTAATAGAAGTCGGCTTTCACTAGGGCCAAATAGCTCGCCTCTAGCTCAGCACTTTGTGTTTGTTTGACTGCATAGTGAAGACCTAGACGATTATCATTGAGTTTCGCACCCAAACCGGACTGTTGATCCATCCCCAGCAGCGATACTTGCTTGCTTAGTTGATGAAATTGCCCCTGATACTGTCTTAATATACTAGTGATCGTGGTGAGCTGACCTAAGGCCGAAGAGTCGTATTTTGAAAGGGTGTCTTGCAAAAATAAAACACGTTGCTCTAGCTGCTCGAAAGTTTCATCAAAGCGGGTGACGTATTTAGGATCTTTACGAGAAAGAAAGTCTTTCTCGTGCCGCCTTAACGTTAACAAATCTATCGCACTAAGTTGATTCTGTTTTGCTGCTTTTTCAATGTCTTCAAGAGTAGAGAAGCTCGCCTGCTGGTACAGGGCATAGCTCACGATGCCAATGACTAAAGTACAAACCACTGTTAGCAACTTTGCTTTTATCGATACATTTTGTAGAAATGACGTTGTTCTCGGTGACCCAGCCATAGGCACCTCCCATAGTAATGGTGATAGATTGACGTTGAATACCCACTTTTAGCTTATTATGTGAACTTTTTATTACAGTGGATATACAACGAATAGCAGCTGGGTATGGTTTTGCAAGTTGAAAGCTGAATTAAACGACCTGCAAAAAATGACAAAAAATAGAGAAATTAGCCTTTAACATCGAAGATGATTTTTTCTGCGCCCGTAAATACTTGAAAACGCAGGCCCTTAGCGCGAGCGATAGTCGTAATGCCAAATTTGTTCGCGAGATCCAGTCCCATTTGGGTCACTCCTGAACGTGACAATAAAATGGGGATTCCCATCTGCGCGACTTTAATCACCATCTCTGAAGTTAGGCGGCCCGTTGTGTAGAAAATCTTATCGGCACCCGTGTCTTTGTTTAACCAAAGCTCTCCGGCTAAGGTATCAACCGCATTATGGCGGCCAACATCTTCTACAAAGGAAATCACTTCGCTGGCGTTACAAATTGCACAACCATGTACGGCACCCGCTTTTTTATAGGTATCGTTATAATGAGTTAAGGCTTCGAGGGCAGAGTAGATATCTGATTGTTTTAGTTTGACTTGAGGAACTTGGTAACCCTCAAGCTGCTTCATCACGTTTCCATACATTGTGCCTTGTCCACAACCCGAGGTGACGGTTTTTTTCTTCAACGCCTTTTCTAACTGAGAAGTGTCTTCTTTCGTCACCACCGCTGCACTGTGCGTTTCCCAGTCAATAATGATCGATTCTATCGCATCAGGATCCTTGATGAAGCTCTGATTTTTTAAATAACCGAGAACAAGTGATTCCGGGCGTGAGCCTAGGGTCATCAAGGTAACAATCTCTTTCCAATTTAGAAGAACCGTAAGAGGGCGTTCACAAGCGATTTGTTTCAGTAATTTCTCACCATATTCATCGAACACTTCGACTTCAATGGTTTGTACTGGGTTCTCTTGGGTTTTGATAATACTAGGTTGAGTCACACTAAATTCCTGTCTTATGGTTAGGGCCTGTTGACCTTAGTAAAGAGGCGCATGATGAAAAATGACAGCCTTTGTATGCTGCTCTCACGTTCACATTGAGATTTCTTAATCATGTGACACCTTTCATGCTGCAATGCGCTATTGTTTTTAAGCTATTTCCTCTAAAGGGAAGTCAATACTGATGTTTGTCGAAGCAAAGTAACCTCAAAAATCGGTACTTGAGATAAATAAGTTAAAGGTGGCGTAAATATTGCTTTTATCGTGCCATAAATACCACAATAAACATGTAAATGTGAAATAGGTGAACCATGTCTAACAACGACTATCCCAACACAGAGTTAGTTAAAGATGAAAATCTATGGCCAATACGCTGCCATTTAGTATCGCATGAGATCACCACTGGAGTTTGGACAACGACTCAATGGCAATTAAAAGGTTTTGATTTGAACGCTCGCACACCAGACAAGTGCGAATCAGAAACCAGTAGCAACAACCCACTGGTCATTTTAGAGCTATTTAAAGATGAGAGAACAGACTATCGCTTTAACTTGAGTTCAAATCAGCCTAAATTATTCTTAGTGTTAGATAATTTTGATGATGCAGAAGTTCAGTCCGTCGTGACACTTACGGCGTCACAAAGTGTCGCCAGTCAATACATGGACGGCGACTATCTCGTACTTTCTACTGATATGCCATTGGCTGTACAAGCTTGGATGGAAGCCTACATAGGTCGGCATGGGGAATTGTTAGAGCAGAAGAGGAAAAAGCGTAAAGGGGCGGGTAGAGCCAGTGGCAAATAACTTTTTATCACGTTGGTCAAGCAAGAAACACCTTGAAGCATCGACCTTACAAAAATCGGCTACAACATTACCTGAGGCAAGTGACATAGCAACAGAAGCCGTTGTTCTAGCAGAAAATGACCCCTTAGCCAAAGTGACAATAGACAGAGAAACAACAAACAAAGCCCCGATAGACAATGTCTCCCCAACGAATCAATCGTTGCAGGGAATGGGTCAGAGCTCACAGGAAGAACGAAGCGCGGTTTCTGTTGCGGATGAATTAGAGGATAGCCAACGGGATGAAAGAGACTCTATTGAGGAAGGATCCCTTTCTATCGCTTCACTCTTAAAGAGTGACAGCGACCCTTTGCTAAAAAAAGCGGCACTGAGGGCGCTGTTCAGTGGTGAAGAGTTTAATCATGTCGATGCACTCAATGATTATGACCATGACTACAGTGCCATTCCGAGTTTATCCCAAGACGTCGCTCAATCACTGCGGGAATGGATTAAGCCTACATCGAAGGAAAGTGCTGATGAGACAGTCCAAAAAGAGTCGGATTCTAATTCACCACAACCAGACCCCGACTTAGAACCTGTCTCGGAGGATGATAATTCTGAGTGTGGTGCATCGAACGACGTAAAACAACAAACATTAGGAACATCAGAAACAGATCTTGTACTGTGTAGTGAATCAAATACTGATTTACTCAGCGATCCGTTAGAAGAAAAAAAGTAACCTTACAATTAATAGGTACATTTTGACCTAATCGAGAAATTCGAGGTGCGACATTATGTCGCACCTCGCTACTGTTCTTATCTCCTCGTTTTAAATACAATCCAACTTACTCTTAACATATTGTTTTTAAATAATAAAATTTTTGGAATACTAATTGCATTGCACTGTATGTGAATCCCTGTTCTCACATGGACCCGAGCAATGCTAAAAGAATTACTACAACAAGCGACATCAAATAATGGAAAGGCCCGTTCTTACGCAATAGAAAATACCGTAGAACTGACGAATCTTATTCCACCGACCGTAAGCTACGAAAGTGGTGGTCACACCTTAATTATCGGCCCGACGGATATTATTCAGGCGACAGCAAAACAGTTATCGAGCATGGCATCGTTGACTCTGCTTTCTACTGATGGAGAGAAAGGAGAAAGTAACAACATTTACTTCTCGTCCTCGATCGAAGTGTCAGGCTTTTTGGGGACATTTCACGTCCATATATCCCATCATGGTGAGGCCGATCTAAACGCTGGAGGTTTCCGCTCAGAAAGTAAAAGAAACCTCGCTACCATCGCAGTTAACCAAGAATGCTTTGATGTCATTCTCGATCTTTCGCTCACAGGAATCATGAAAGAAGAAGTGCCTGTTCCGGGCTATTATCCTGTCGGGAGGGGCTACCCAAGCATGCAGCAAGCGCTGTCGGAAATCCCAACACTTATGGGGACCTTCGATAAACCCAAGTACTTCCGATTAGATACCGATTTATGCGCTCACAGCTCACGAGGTGTAAAAGGGTGCGATCGTTGTGTAGATGCTTGTCCAGCTGGAGCTCTTTCAAGCATAGGCAGTGACAAAACAGGTTATAACATTGAGATAAACCCTTATCTCTGTCAGGGAGTAGGCACTTGCGCAACGTCGTGTCCGACAGAAGCCATTCGTTACGCCTTACCCAATCCTGAAGAAACACAGCAATTTGTAGAACGTACGCTTGAGAATTACCGCAAAGCGGGTGGCGAGCACCCAATTGTCTTATTTTGCAGCGCCCGCCATGAACAATACACCACCATGGCGTTAAAACAATTGCCAGATAACGTCATTCCGATCGTGGTAGAAGAACTACCCTCAGTGGGTATTGATACTTGGTTCGCCGCATTAACCAATGGAGCGACTCAGGTGCTCTTTGCAGCCAGCCAGCACATGCCCCCAACGATTATTCGAGTTTTAACCAAAGAAGTCGCCATGGCACAAGCACTATTAGCGCCATTGGGTATCGCTTCTGACTGCATAGAGATCTTGTATTTAGAATCGATGCACAGAGTTAAGGCAGATTCAGGTACTCAGAAAGATCAGACATCTGCGGTGAACACTCTCGATCTTCAAAACCCGGATCGTCAAATACCGAGTTTACAAACGAAAGTGTTGAGCCCAATCATGGGTGGGGTGAGTGGATCTAAACGTCATCGATTATTCGAATCACTCGATACCCTTACTCGTCATCATCAACCCACTGAAAACACAACACCACTAATGGAAAGTGCGCCCTATGGCAGCGTTGATTGCGAATCAAAAGATTGCACTTTATGTATGGCGTGTGTAGCCGTGTGTCCAACGCGAGCACTTCACCACGATGGTGAGTCTCCTTCACTACTTTTTGTCGAACAAGACTGTATTCAATGCGGCATGTGCGAGAAGGCCTGCCCTGAATCTGCGCTTTCATTGTCACCGCGCATCAATTGGGATTCAGAACAGCGTAACAAAGCTATTGTATTGCATCACGAGAAGCCTGCCGAATGTTTACGTTGTAGCAAACCTTTCGCCCCGCAGTCGATGATAACTATGTTGCAAGATAGGTTACGCGGTCACTCTATGTTTGCAGATGATGTCGCTATTAACCGTATCGCGATGTGCGAAGACTGTCGAGTCAAAGACGTTTTCGAAGCAATGGCTGACGACCCAACGAAACAACTCACTTACTAGGAGCGCATTTTGGATAATCAACATCAAGAAATACGTGCTGACATCTATTTACTGATTGCTACGCTGTTTCGACAGCCGCCGAGTGCTGAAATCATTGCGTTTTTAACGTCACTAGATATAGAAACAGAAAGCAGTGCCATGCAACAAGCGTGGCACGCCTTGAAGCAATCTGCTAGCACTAGCGAAATAGCCAATCTGAACGACGAATATCAAGAGTTATTCATCGGTATTGGCCGTGGCGAAGTGGTCCCATTCGGTTCTTGGCATATGACAGGGTCATTAATGGAAAAGCCACTCGCACAACTTCGCCAAGATCTAAAAGCATTAGGATTTGAACGTGAAGAAAGCGTTAAAGAGCCTGAAGACCATATTTCCGCATTATGTGAAGTGATGGCTCTACTCATTAATCAAAAAGACCCAGAGCAACAGGCATTTTTTAATGCACATCTAGCACCTTGGTATTCCTCTCTTTCGCAACAAATAAAGCAAGCGAATCATGCCCAATTTTACGTTCAAGCCGCACAGCTACTTGAGGCGTTTTTGCATGTAGAACAAGTTCGATTCAGTCAAAAGCGGGCGGGGTCAAAAAGCAAACTAACTATTAATGTCAATAATACCAGTAACCTAATTCAATCAACCTAATTCAATCAACTTAATTCGAACTCCTATAAGAAGCGCCAAAGCGTTCAGTCGCCCTAACATGGTAAGGAAGCAATACATGAACAACAAAAAAGACACTGACACATTAGACACCGGTCGACGAGACCTTTTGAAAGGCTTAACAACAGCTGCGGTTGCGGGT
>NZ_JBNGCJ010000430.1:0-3241 GCF_049974785.1 Vibrio genomosp. F10 str. 9ZD137 | reverse complement strand
GTCTCAGTGGTTGCGCATTATAGATAGTTCAATGTTATTGGCAAGCGATAAATACAAAAAAACACAATAAAAAAGCCTGAGTGATTACTTATTGCTCAGGCTCATATTTACGCACCACTTACCCAAATATAACACACAGGCTAATAACAAAATCCTGTGGATAACTCTAATCATCACTCTCAAAGAAGTAAGAAACCCGTGATCTAGGATTTAGATACTCCTTTACTTTGTCAGGAAGCTTACTTGGCAAAATTGCATTAACTATCTTTATCTCTTTTTCTGCTAGGTCAATGATCGGTGCCTGAGTCCTAGGTACAGAGGGGTCGTAAATAAGAACATTAGGAAAAAGTATATGCTTAGCATTCACAGAAATAACTAACCCAACCATTTCATTAGACAATTGAACGACCGTTCCTGGAGGGTAGACACCCATAAACTTAATAAGAACGTTTAAGTTTTCGTTGTCATAAAGATGCTTACACTTCTTATATAAGTAAGACAACGCAACATAAGGAATCTTTTGCTCGGTGGGATTCATTGGATGACACAAATTGTCATAAGCATTTGCAACAGAGACAACCTTAGTTAGCTCATCAATTTCACCTTCCTTTAAACCCTTTGGATATCCAGACCCATCATTAAGCTCGTGGTGTTGCTCTATCACTATCTTTGCTGAATCAGGAAAAGATTCCATATTTGCCGCTAGGTCTAACCCGTACTTGGTATGTTGCTTTAAGTAATTGAACTCTGGTCCTGATAATGGGGTTTGCTTTCTTATAATAGCCGCTGGAACTTTAATTTTACCCATATCATGAAATAGTGATGCAAACGCAATATCTTTAATTTGTTGAGCAGACATTCCTTTTGCCTTAGCGATCATCATCGCAATCACTGAGACATTTAAAGAATGAAAGTAAATATCCTCGACTTCACTCTTGCTATTCATCAAATGCAAGGTGACACCTTCATTGTTTAATAATTTATCCACTATGCCATCAACTAAGGCAAGAGCTTCATCAACCGCTTTTTCGGGGCGATTGCGAATTTTGTTCATCACCGCTCTCATCTGAGCAAGAGATCGTTCGAATTCTTTTTCGCATTTAAGCACTTTCCGACGATAGGCGTTGAGCTCTTCTATTCTTTTTTGTTTTTCTTCCCAGAGTTTTTTTGCTTCAGCGTCAACTTGAACAGAAGTCTCAGATGGCTCTGGAATGGCCTGATTAGCCGGTAATGGCTGAGCATCACTTTGAGATGGGTTAATAAAAACATGCTGAATACCCAAATGTTTAATCATTTGGATTTGTTCTTCGCTTTTTATCTTAAAGCTATTAAATAAGAAGGGATGATCGTTCCACTTAACAGGAAGTCGGACATGCAACCCTGGTTGAATACGATCAACCGAAATTTTAATACTGGCCACAAATATACATCTAAGTTATTACCTCAAAACACATCACCAAACACTATGCAAAGAAATCTTGCATAGCCAGTGCCTATAGGTGAGATTTTATGTCATTAACAGCTAAGATACCAGTTCACAGTTAAGTATCCAACGGACACCAAATTGGTCCTCTACCTTGCCAAAGCGTGCTCCCCAAAAGGCATCCGACAACGGCATCATTACCCTCCCGCCCTCTGATAATTTATCAAATACCTTTTCTTGTTTGCCGAGGTCATCAAAGACCAGAGCCAGTGCCATATTATTGCCGCTGCGTTCCGTTGCTAACACACCATCGGACATCATGATTCGCATACCAAATGCCTCAAATTCCGCATGCATGATCCAATCAGGGTCTGCTCCATCAATTTGTTGGGGAGCATCTTTAAATCTCTGTTGTGATACAACCACACCACCAAAACATTTATGGTAAAAATCTAGAGCCTGTGCGCATCTGCCTGCAAAAAAAAGGTATGGGGTTAGTTGCATCATAGCTATCTCCTTATAAGTATTAACAAAATATAGCTGAACGATGGGTACCTTTCCTAATCAAAACCTTAATTTCAGTTATTTTTTATTACTTGTGTTAGATAAATCACTTAGATTTCTACTTCTAGCAATCAATACCATACCGTCTATACGTATCCACATTGGTTAGATTCAAAGATAATTAGAGGAGATATTTAAACCTAAAAACAGCAAAGCCCCGAATTAAACCGAGGCTTTGTTACTTTATATATCAAGGATCTGACTAACCTAGCTACTGTGGAAGATTTGATCGGTGTCTAGTGAAGTCATTGAACGGATTTGTCGCCATAGATAATAGAAGATACCAAACATCATCAGCATGCTTGGAACCGCAATAGCAGGGTAACTATAGAGAGTCAGCTTTCCTAGCTCTTCATTGAATGCCGCGGTACCTGAAGGGCTGGTTACAATCCAAGTGGCGAGAAAATAATTCATTGCCGACGAGAAAGCAAAAGTACTTGCAAACAAGTAATTCGATATAACCAAACAGCGCTCAAATGCAGCTTCATTACCCGTTTGTTTTAATCTCTCTTTTATTAACGATAGATTCAATACCGTATCGTTCAAAATCACTTTCTTCACGATGGGATAGCGCGTAAAAGTCGAACCCAAAACCGTCAAACCGATCAGCCCCGGAATCAACGCCTCTTTAAGAGCGAGCCAACGCGTATCCAACTCTAGCAAACCAATCCCACCCGTCAACAGCACACTAATAAACCCTAGCGCAGCAATAAAATTAAATTTCTTGTTGCGAATTAGATCCATTCCGCCATAAGCGACTGGAAAGGCCAAAGCAACCACCAGCGCCATCACAGTTCCAAGATGTTCATCACCGCTGAATTTCATCAAAATAAAAGATGGAAGAAAAACGTTAAAAACAATCTCGAATAGGGGGTTCGATTTTTTACTTGCTGTATTACTCATAATTTTCCAATTTAAAGACGATAGATTAATTCTAGCACTAGGAGAATTGTTCATTGTCTAGACCAAGATGTAAAGCCCTGTGACTTTGAGCCGTGAGTTTGAATTTGCAAAAGCATGTGTACCCATCCCCTGAATCAAGCTGGAGTCTGCTCTAACAATGCTAAGCACTAGAGAAAATAGCTTCCATCTTTAGGTGAAGGAAAAACGCAGGGGTTTTGTGCGTAGAGACATGACGATAATTGAAACATTGTACGTAGAAGTGAATCGAAAGGTACAGTAAACCTCTAGGATCATAAAGATTTGAATGGCATTAGATACAACAAAGCCCCGACTTGAGTCGAGGCTTTGTCA
>NZ_JBNGCJ010000429.1:0-8114 GCF_049974785.1 Vibrio genomosp. F10 str. 9ZD137 | reverse complement strand
CGCTCTTCCGATCTGAAGATCGCACCAGAAACCCCAAGAGCAGCACCTGCAAACACAGCGGTAATGACTCTCGGCAGGCGGATATCCCATAAAATTTTCGCTTGAAAGCCTGCTTCAGCACGCTCTGAAGAAAGTAAAATCTCCAATACCTGATGAACAGTGAAGGGTAATTTACCCACACTAAGGGCGAACAGAATGAGAACGCATAAACCCAAAGTCATGATCGCTGCGAACGATACGTTTTTTATGTTCACCACAACGGACGCTGACTTCCATCGCAAGGCATACAAATATCGAGAAGAATGCATTTTATTAACGGTAAACACACTAACGCCTAATCAAGTACAAGAAAAATGGCCCACCAATTAATGCCACCATGATTCCAGCACTTATTTCATCTGGATAACCGATGATACGGCCCAATATATCGGCACTAAGGAGCAATAACGCTGAAATCAGCATAGAGGCTGGGATAAGTTTTTTATGATCGGTGCCAACGATGAACTTAGTAATGTGAGGCGCAGTCAAACCAAGAAAGCTTATGGGACCTGCTGCTGCCGTGGCGCTGCCCGCTAATATTGTCACAACAATAAATGAACCAGCCCAAACAAATGCAGGGTTTACACCAAGTGTCAGGCCTTTTTCAAAACCCAGTACAATGGAATCTAGAGGCTTGGCTAATACCAATGACAACAACAGCCCTACCGCAATAAATAGAGAAACGGGATACAACACATCATAGCCACGCCCTTGTAACGACCCGACCGACCAATGGCGATACTGGTGAAATACATCTTGATGGCTATTGATAGTAATAATGCTGGTGACTGCCAAGAGCATAATCGTTAATGCGGTGCCAGATAAGACGACTCGCACGGCATCAACCTTTCGCCCTTTCCCTGCAATTAGGTAGACCATAAAACCGGTAATCGCCGCACCTAACAGTCCTAACCACACATACGTTGATAAGCTCGTCAGCCCAAATAGGGAAATGCCCAGTACGATCATGGTCATTGCTCCAGCATTGACACCAAGGATCCCAGGATCAGCTAATGGGTTACGAGTAAGCGCTTGCATAATAATACCTGAAACACCGAGCGCCGCGCCCACTACGACAGCCAGCAAAGTTCTTGGCATTCGCAAATGGTGAACGATGAGATGCTGAGAGTTGTTGGCATCAAAGTGAGTTAGCGCCTCTAAGGTTGTTGCCACGGCAATATCTCGCGAGCCAACGAATATGCTGATTAGCATTAAAGCTGGCAAGCTAATAAGGGCCGCAATCAAAACGATGTTGACTTGCCGCTTATTTCTTTGAGCAACAGGGTGAACGAGTTGAGTCATTTCAATCGGAATCACTTTTCTGACACTATACTAGCTTCCAAATCGCGCGAGCATATTTTTGATGATCTCTCTGGAACTGTAGAGATCCACTCGGAAGGTGTTCTCCCCTAACCCATAAACTTGCCGGTTTTTCACCGATGGTAAGTTTTTCAATACCACATCGGACATCAAACTCTGAGCTCGCACATTAGAAGCTTCAAGTAAAAAGCTGGTTTCAGCCTTCAGTTCAGTCAACTTTTCATAATTAACGAGCACAAAGTCACTATGAAAGGTTGGGCCGGTATGCCAGCTATGATCCGGTGATTCGAGTTCAAACCCCAACGCCGAAAGTAATAACGCATGTGCCCCTTCTGATTTTGCCACAGCATTGGTCACGCCCGACCCGTGGTAGCTAATAATGTTGGCTCTGCCCTCAGGCAAGTTTAACTGAGTCTTAGCATCCGCAACCAACTGTTCAAAATCAGCAACCGTTTTTTTAACATGCTGTTCATTGCCCAATGCTTCACCCATTTGCTTGGCGAGTTCCTGCCATGATTGAGTGCTGTAATCAACAATAATGGTTGGAGCAATAGAGCGCAGCTCTTTAACCTGATTAAGTGCAGAATCTGCACCAGATATAGAGACAACAATGAGATCTGGTCGCTCAAGGTAGACAGATTCAAGGTTCACACTCCCTGCAGGCCACAATTTCTTTACCGAGCGTTGATTAGCAACCGTCTGCCATTGTCCAAAGAATCCCCCAGTCGTATCCGTAGCCGTTGCTATTAAAGGTGCGTCAATGGCGAGCAAGGTACCCGTGACAGTGACTGAGGTCGATAACACCCTAACCGGCTTGGTTGGAATAGTTGTCGTACTTCCATCGGCATTAACAAAGCTCTTGGGCCATGCAAAAGCGGTCGTTGAGGTGATCATAGTAATCAAAGCGACCAAAGTTAAGATTATCTGTTTCATCAATGTTTAAAACCCATAAATAGAGATGTTAAAAATAAGGAGCTAAATGTATTGGATTAGGAAACAAGGTCAGCGCGGGTAATCGTATTTTTATCGGTGATATTGGCGCTCTCCCACTGATGGGCGCTATAAGGCATCAGATATAATTCTTTATCAATAAACAGTTGCAACTGACATGTGCGCGCTTTTGAATCTAACCCGTCGCGCTGACCGTGAGCCAATAACACCTGTGGGCAAATCGCCCCCTCTTGCCATTGGGCTAGCTGAAGATAGGCAGTCCCAAACAAGATGTAGGCAAAACCATCACGAGTTAACTCAGCGGGCATTTCTCCGTTGAGAATACCTTGCTCATACGATCCACCATGCATTGCAATAGCCTGCCCAGCGAGTTCAATCAACCTATCTCGGGCGTGAGCATACCCAAACCCTAAGCTTTCATAGTTATTGGCTTGGATACGCGGTACATCCTTGTCGGTCCAAACTATCTCTACTTGGTCAAATTTTCCTTGGTTTTTATAGGGTAACGTTTTGCTCTCTGAAACAGATTGAGAAAACTGAGTCATGCTATTTTTAAATCCTAGTGTTTACGATTGCCCGACACTCGCCCAACAACTGATGCAGGCAGCAAACAAACCATTCGAGAATCAAAAAACGGCTTTCTCGATGTCCTTTCCTTTTGACATGATAATCATTATCATTACCAAAACAAGGATGATACGAATTTTTGTCTCTCTTTACTTCTGAATTTGTGCTTTATTCTTTTCAAATTTAAACGGGAGTGAGAAGGCCAGACGTAAGTATTGAGTTCGCACAGAAACACATTATTGATATACAAAACGACTTTTATATGGAACTGAAAAATAAAACCATCAACAATGCCATTGAGTACATTTTCAACAATCTCACTAGTGACCTAGGGGTGGAAGAAGTAGCCAGTCACTGCAATTTGTCAAAATTTCACTTTAGTCGATTATTTAAAAAATCGACTGGAGAAAGTATTTACTCGTTAATCAAACGCCTGAAAATGGAAGACAGTGCCATCGTGCTAGGCACTAATACCAACAATAGTATTACCAATATTGGTTTGGGCTACGGATACAGCTCATCCAACTACAGCTCAGCATTTACTAAGCACCACGGAATCTCTCCTGCAAAATTTAGAAGGCTCAAGAAAGATAAGAAATTTGACTTGGTAAGCCATTTCGACGGGACAACAATCATATACCAAGAGTTTGAATACTATAATAAAAACGCTGTAATTAGAGAGCTAGAAGATATACAAGTGCTCTATCGACGCTACATTGGCGACTATGGCGATCTAATTCATCATTGGCCGAAGTTTATCGACGAGCATAGGAGTCTCATCCAAGATGATTCACAGTTAATTGATGTGTGTTATAGCGACCCGAATATCACAGACAAAAGTCGTTGTGTCTATGATATATGTATAAAAATAGATGGTGATACGGTTTTACCGCAACATGTCACCACAGACACCCGTATTATTAAAGGTGGGAAGTTTGCCTCTTATACAGCCAAAGGCAACCCAAGTGACATTGCACATGATTATAAAGGCGTTTTTAATGTCTGGTTGCCAAACAGTGGTTATAGCTTGGATAGTAGAATCAGGTTTGATTCATATAGAGTAGTGAACCCCGAAGAGCAATATTTCGAAGTTGATATTAATCTTCCCATTCAATAGAAATCAATAATTATGTTCAGGTAACGTAGATATACAAAAACTACTGAGTGGAAAAATCCAAATCAGACCCCATGACGTTTCAGTTTTCACCCGTAATATTCTGTCATTACTACGCGTTTGCTGACCTACTATTGAGACCAAAGTCAATAATGGGGAAAAAATGCCCATATTGAATTGGGAGTTTGATATGTTGGAGGCACAACTTTCGACAAGGTCACCAACACCTAACTGCAACCTGCAACCTGCAACCTGCAACCAATAGAGGTCAGCAAATGCCATTTTATTCCGCTTATTTCCTTCATTATTTGAAAGCTATGTTGTTGCCGTTGCCACTGTGCCTTATGTTACTGCCTTCAACAGTAAACGCACAAAGAGAGTTAATAATAACGAGGGGAGATGGGAATTGGCCACCTTATGAAATGGTGCAAGATGGTCAACTAACAGGGTTTCATATCGAACTGATCCAATCGGTTGCCAATAGCATTGGCGTCATTGTGATGTTCAAGCCCTACCCATGGCGCCGCGCTGTGCGAATGGTTACAGCTGGTAGAGCCGACGCGGTAACCTATATTACCAAAAGCAAGAAACGCGAAGAAAGCATCTACTTTTCTGAACACAATATTTTGTCAGGCACTGACCATCTGTTGGCCAAACTTAAACAGAGACACGACATTAAGTTTGATGGCAACTTAACGACCTTAAAGCCATATTCTATGGTTCATATCGCGGGTTACACTTTTGGGCAAGCTTTTGATAGCGCCGATGACTTGGATAAAACAGGCGTGGCATCAGCGAGTGACGTGATTGAGTTGATATCCAAAAAACGCTATGACTTGGGTATTGTCAGCCCTGTTGATTTGGAAGGTGCGGTGGATCTTAACCTCATGCAGAACATCGTGCTTCTAAAGCCTGCATTGTATTCAAGTATTGTCTACATTGGCTTTTCCAAACAAAGCACTAATCAAGCACTGGTCGATGAGTTTACCCATGCGATGCAAGCGTTTAAACTCACCAAGTCATACCAACGGTTAAAAGAAAAGTATGGCTTGTAACCTACCACTCCCAATACCAACACAGAGATGAAAAGTCCGTCAAAGAGTTGAGCAAATTTAATGAACCCGTTCAGTTCTTAATTATCAGTAGAAAC
This sequence comes from Vibrio genomosp. F10 str. 9ZD137, assembly GCF_049974785.1. Lineage (NCBI taxonomy): Bacteria > Pseudomonadati > Pseudomonadota > Gammaproteobacteria > Vibrionales > Vibrionaceae > Vibrio > Vibrio genomosp. F10. The sequence continues at coordinate 2,973 of NZ_JBNGCJ010000429.1, read as the reverse complement.
AGAGAAGCCCTTGCCATTGGGGCTGCGAACAAGTTAGACACTCTCTTGTTACTCGACTAGTTTTAAAAGTAAGCTTAAGAAAAAATGGTGGTTGCTATGCCTCGTTGTCATGTTCTTTCCCGTCCCTTTTTCTTCATACTCATACTGCAGTTACTGGCTTCATTACCGGTGCAATCTACAGAGTTAGAAAGCCTGTCTTTTTATACTGAGAATTATCCACCCGCTAATTTTGAAGAAAAGGGCAATATCTCAGGTTACTCTGTTGATATCTTGATTGCCGCAGGCCAAGCCGTTGGAAAGGAGATTACTACGTCTCAGATCTCTGTTTTACCTTGGCCGCGATCGTACCGAAATGCGCTCAATCTTGATGATGCAGCGCTGTTTTCTACCACTCGCACCGAGCACAGAGAAAAGCTGTTCCATTGGGTAGGGCCTATCACCGATATAAAGGTCGTCGTACTGGCGAGAAAGCAGGACAACATCACCATTAACGCCCCGATAGAGATGAGTAAATACAGAATTGGAGTGATCCGCGACGACATTGGTGAACAGTCTTTGTTGACACTTGGGATCCCGAGAAATTCCATGCAGGAAGCAACGACCGTCACAGTACTTGCAGAGCAGTTGATGAAAGGTCGCATTGATTTACTTGCGTACGATGAAAAAGCAGCCTATTGGTGGGCAAGCCAAGTTGGAATAGATTCCGACAGGTTTGAATCGATATATGTCCTAGAAGAAGGGCAATTGTATTACGCGTTCAATAAAAGTATTGAGCAAGACATTCTTGCGGAGTTGCAAAAAGGGCTCGACATAATCAAATCCCAGAAAGATGACCAAGGGGTCACATTGCACCAAAAGATTCTCAATAAATACCGATAAGCATACCGTTACTTTTTCGCACAAGCGGTTACGTTTTCAGCTAGGTCAGTTTACGTTAATGAAGCCGATTGTATTTTTAAAGTGCTGGTTGTTCAAATAACCGGTGTGATGGAAATGATACGCAATGGCACCGACGCTCATAAACTGGCCGACGGTGCACTTTATAACTGGATATTTACGCCATTAAATCCGTAGTCTAACGCCAAACCTGATCAAAAACTCGGTACATGTTGCCACCCAAGAATTTTCCACAATCTTCTTGTGAGTATCCATTCTCTAACATTTTGTCGACAAGAGCTGCGACGATTTGGTAAGGCGCTGGAGTAGGAAAACCTTTTGCACCAGCTGCTGCGCTATAGCCACCATCAGGAAAAACAGCGGCACCCATTGGGGTCTGCATAATTGAAGCTGTAAAATTGATATTTGGAATATAGTCTGAACCAAAGCCCACGTGATCAATGCCTACTAGGTTCACCATGTAGTCGACATGACGAAATAACGCTTCTGTCGTAACAATGTCTGGATTAGAGGTATCCATAAAAGCACCAACCATATTGATTGAGCATACACCGCCACTTTCTGCGATCGCTTTAATAACCTCATCGCTCAAGCTACGTTGATAATTGGCCATCGCTTTTGCACCAGAATGTGAAGAAATCACAGGTTGGCTACTACGCTCAATAGCATCAAGAGAAGTTCGTTCTCCTGTGTGACTCACATCTACGACCATGCCGTACCGGTTATAGCTATCAATCAATCTTTTACCAAAGTCGGTCAAACCACGATTTTCAGGTTCAAAACACCCATCACCAACTTCATTGCGATTATTATAAGCAAGAAGACAATAGCCATAGCCTAATTCACGCCACAAGGCGACACGGTCAACATCACCACCAAAAATTTGAGTTCCTTGGTGAGTAAAAAATAGACCTAACTTGTCCTCTTTGACCGCATCATCAATGTCTTTTGTCGTGCGGATAATTTTATAATTGTCTGGGCGTTCTCTCATTTTATTTAGGTAGAAGTCTGTGCCTTTCATGATGCCATCGACAGAAGCATCCAATGAGTCTGCTGATGGGCATGCAGCAAGGACTTTAAAGCCAGCCGCTTTACAACGATCCATCTCGTCGTGAAATTCTGGTGCTTCAGGTGAAGACCACTGGCTTGGATAAAGCGCTGAAAATAGGGTATCAATGGTCATCGAATCACGAACAATCTTGACGGCTTTTTCTGACGCAGGATAAAACTCTCTACGTTGTGGAATGTTGGAATAGTCTTTAATTTCAAATTCTGGTAGCTGAGGGGCGGTGTTTGTAGTCATGATATTGATTCCTATAGTGCTGCGCCCACTTCACCTATTGAGTAAACGCTAAACTTGTTTAAGTTGCCACTATAGTAGCCTTGTTAATGTTTAAGTATTAATCGCTTTTGAATGATCGAATCCTCAGCGATTCGAGAAGCCAGTGTGGATGTCGTAACCGGGATTATCGATCTTGTCGCTAAGAAAATGGGTGAATAGGTAAAAACAAACCCAGCGCGAATACTGGGCTTGTTTTTACATCTAAGGGATAAGGTCTTAATCGCGAATGATCATCTGTTCACGTTCTGGGCCCACAGACACCATTTTGATAGGGACACCCATTAACGCTTCAATACGCTCAATGTATTCCTTAGCGCCTTGAGGCAAGCTTTCGAAGGTACGACAACCGGTTATATCCTCATCCCAACCTTGCATCTTTTCATAGATAGGTTGAAGATCGGCAGTTTGAGGCCAGATTGGGTTCTCACTGTGTTCGCCATCGTAAGCAACACAAATTCTGAGATCCTTCATACCGGTTAAGCAGTCAATTTTTGTTAGGGCTATCTCGGTTGCCGCTTGCAGCTCTACGCCATTACGTGTCGCTACCGCATCAAAGTACCCCATATCACGTGGACGACCTGTCGTTGCTCCATACTCATTCGAGCTTTCACGAAAGTTGTCTTGCTCTTCCATCGCCGTCACCAATGTGCCTGTCCCTACTGATGAGCTAAACGATTTTGCAACAGCAATAACACGCTCAGGTCTGAGTGCAGGTAGGCCACTGCCTATACCAG
>NZ_JBNGCJ010000428.1:0-2724 GCF_049974785.1 Vibrio genomosp. F10 str. 9ZD137 | reverse complement strand
GTGTTCTCGTTTATCGGCGGGGCACTCACCACGGTGATTGTTTATCGCCTCGGCACTGGTGCAAATGGCACCTCAGTCACCATGATGTTATTGGCAGGCGTTGCCATTGGCGCACTGGCAGGATCAGGCCTTGGTTTAATGAACTATTACGCCGATGACCAAGCTTTGCGCGATCTTTCATTATGGACAATGGGGTCTTTGGCGGGGGCCAACTGGGGAGCATTAATCTTGGCCTTTGCCACTTTAATCACTCTATTCATTTTATTTTATCGTAACGCCGAGCCCCTTAATGCTCTACTTCTAGGCGAGGCAGAGGCTAAGCACATGGGTATCGAAGTTCAAAAGCTAAAACGACAGTTAATTTTACTGACCGCTGCAGGCGTTGGCGTGACGGTCGCCTTAGCGGGCATGATCGGTTTCATTGGTTTGATCGTGCCTCACCTTGGGCGAATGCTCATTGGCCCAAATCATAAGTCACTGCTACCTATTGCCATGCTCATCGGGGCTTTGCTGCTTCTGATTGCCGATATGATCGCTCGAACTGCGGTAGCCCCATTAGATATGCCTGTCGGTATTGTTACGGCACTGATTGGCGCGCCATTCTTCATTTGGTTGTTGATAAAACAAAGAGGTCGTATCTGATGACACACACAACCGCACAGACCCCAACGTTACCAATGGCTGGTAATAACGCTGTCTCCAAATCGACCCCATGCAAATCTAAAGAACACAAGCCCACGAACTTCAATCAAGGGAGCTCACGCCACGCAATCTCACTCAGTAACCTCAGCCTAACGCTTGGGAAAAAGGTTATTTTGGATAAAGTGAGTACTCACATAAATACAGGGGAATTGACCATTCTTCTTGGCCCTAACGGCACCGGGAAAAGCTCACTGTTAAAGATGATCACAGGCGAGTACCCTTCTCAAGGAGGAATCGAATTCTTTGACTGTAAATCAGATCAGTGGTCGCCTCAGGTATTGGCAAAACACTTGGGTGTATTACCTCAATCAAGCAGCCTAAGTTTTAACTTCAGCGCCAAAGAGGTGGTCGAATTGGGCGGTATTCCGCTCGCCGAAAGTGCCAAAAGGATTTCCGATATTGCCGCAAAAAATATGCGATTGACCGATACCGCACACCTTGCGGATCGTATGTACCCTAGCCTCTCTGGTGGTGAAAAGCAGCGGGTTCATTTTGCTCGGGTTTTAACTCAGTTAGCGCAATCAGAACAACAAACGATCCTCTTGTTAGATGAACCGACATCCGCCTTAGATTTGTCTCATCAGCATCAGACGTTGTCACTCGCTAAAACCTTAACTGGACAAGGAGCAGCGGTGGTTATCGTTATGCACGACTTAAACCTTGCAGCACAGTACGCCGATAGAGTGATGATATTAAACAAGGGCTACATTGTCGCCGATGGCACACCTTGGGACGTGTTAACAAAAACCACCATTGAAGACGTATACAACTTCAATGTAACGGTCATCGAGCACCCACATGATGATTATCCGGTACTTCTTAGCTAATTTGGTGAAGAGTTAATTTGGTTAAAAGCGGGTTTAATGAATAGTTAGTTTGGTGGACCGTGAGTAAAATGAACGGTTAGCCAAATGGCCAACCAACAAACCCACCAACCACAAACATTTGAATCGAATACAATCAAGCCGAACTAGGAAAACGATGCGAAGCGTTAAAGTGATAAACCGCAGTAACGCTTTTACCCTCATTTGAATACTCAAGCGAATCACATAATTCAGTCGCCAATACGATCCCACGACCATGGGTCGTTCCGTTTTGAGCCGACAAGTTTAAATGATGGTAATCAAACCCTTCTCCATTGTGCTCTAGCAACATAGTGATGATTTTCTCTTCTGGTTGGTAATCTATGTCTAACTTCACCCAAGCATCAGGGCTCAGGTCTTTTAATCTTTCTTCTCTCAACTGATAAAATTCAAAAAAACCATCCGGACTTTCTTTTAAAGAAGACTTAAGTCCGAGTAATCCATGTTCAATCGCGTTAGCAAACAGTTCAGATAACACTGAGCAAACCAAATCTAGGTGTTGGCCTCCATTTAAAATACCCGATAGATATTGACGAACCTCACTAAGAACACTGGCGGTTCTCAACACATGAGCGGGAAAGTGTAGGCCCGTTTTCATAGGAATTTTACTGTAATAGAAGTCTGTAAGCTGCAAACTGTTATCATTACCATTGATAATCGGGAATGTCATCGACAAGATAGACAAATCATCCCCCGCTTTCATATTAGAGAACGCCCGCACCGCTTCGTGCACAGTGGTGATATGTGCTTGACCATTTTCTAATGCTTTTTCTAGACGCTCTTGACCAAATTGCTCCCCATGTTCATTCATCGCTTCGGTTATGCCATCGGTATAGCTAACTATTTGCTGACCTGGCTCTAAAATCAAATGCACAATATCGGTTTCAAATTCATGAGAATCGAGCACCCCTAGGGGCATATGCTTCGACACGAGGCGACGAATAATTTTACTGTTTTCATCCAACACGTAGGTGTCGGGTAAGCCTCCTCCCCACCAAGAAACTTCAAACCCATTGGCTCTGATTTCAAAAATACTGGCCGCGAGCATCATGCCTATCGGTAGAAACTTACTTAACGAGTTATTAATTTCGTTGACGATCTCACCAAGAGACAATCCTTTCTCAGCCATGCTAAAGAATGCTAGATCGGAAGAGCGGTT
>NZ_JBNGCJ010000427.1:0-7457 GCF_049974785.1 Vibrio genomosp. F10 str. 9ZD137 | reverse complement strand
GCTTGTCTACCGACACGATCACCTCGTAGAAAATCTCGCCTCTTTCACTTTGGCTCGTCGTTGGCGAGATACTTTCAACTAACCCCTTCAATGCACCAAATCGGCTGTAGTCAAAGGCATCTACCTTGATACGGGTTGGCTGACCAACACTCACAAAGCCGATATCTCGTGGAGATAAACGCGCTTTGAAGGCGGCTTTTCCACCAACAGGGACAATTTCAACAACAGTTCCTCCTGGTTGAATCACACCACCATTTCTTGTGCTAGGAATACTTTGAACCAAGCCTTGTACTGGGGATTCCATAACCGTATTGACTAACTTAGCTTGACTGGATCGCACTCTTGCGTTCAAGGCAGACAAATCTGAAACCGCTTTGGAACGTTGATCACTCACTTCCACTTTAGCCTCAGCGAGTAACTGCTCTATTTTTTGATCATTGCTTTCACCTTGACGAATCAACACGGATTTTTTGCCTCGTGCTTCTTCTATCTTTTGTTCGATGGTGGCCAGTTTCTGACGCATTTCGAGCACTCGCAAACGGGATATATTTCCCGCTTTGAAGCCTTTTTCAAGTATCACTAATTCTTGCTTAGTGGCGGTGAGTTCTTTTTCATAACTGGGCAACGTCTTTTCAACACTTCTTAGCTGCTCTGATATTTGCTCGCTCTCTTTTTCCAGTACGATTCTTTTTTGTAAATACAACGCTTTCTGGGCATTCAGTTGGGCTTTTTGTTGGCTGACAATCTCGGGGAAATCCACTTCAAACTCAGCAAAGTTTGGCTCTCGTTGCTCAAGCAGCGCATTCATTCGCTCAACACTCATCTGAAGCGTGACTTGTTGTGACTGCAACTCTTCGAGCGCCGTTTGTTGGAACGTTGCATCAAACTCCACCAACGGCTGACCAACCTCCACCAACTGCCCCTCTTTCACAAGAATACGTTTCAATTTTCCGCCGATGTCGCTTTGCAGTACCTGCTTCTCTCCTTCAGGTATCACTGCACCTTTTGCTTTAGCAATTTCATCCACTTGAGTGACCAAAGACCAAGTGACAAATGCGATAACACACAATGCAACAGACCATGTCGCAATGGAAAGTGATCGAGCCGTGTTCTGTGATTCAACTAATTCACCGTATAATTTATCGCTCATTCACTGTCTCCTGTTCTATTTCGTTACTCTCTTGGGCTAGAGGCCCTGCATAAACAACCACTCCTTCATTAAGCACCACCACTTTATCGGCCAGCTTTATAAGTTCAGGGTCATGAGAGGTAAACACCACCGTGGCGTTGCCGCTTTTTGATTGAAGAAATTCACCGAATATTTTTTTTGAATTTGGGTGGTAATCGGGAACTGGATTATCAAGAAAATACAATTTGTAGTCATAAACCAGAGCCTTGGCATCTATCAGTATCTGAGCCACACTTCCCGATAAGATATCAAAAAGGCTGTCTGGCATAACGCTGCTTATTGGGGTATCCAGATCGTCTGCTAAAGAGCGCAGCCAATCGCCTCCACCCACAGTTTCAATTGAGTGGCGCATTTTTTCTTCGGGTATGTCGTGCCCATCATTAAGCCATTCTCGAATGCTCAATGTGAGCAGATCGGGGTAAGCCGTACGAATAAAACACCAATGGCGGTAAAGCTGAGAATCGTATTGCGCCAGATTCACACCTTCAATCTCTACCATCCCATTTTGAACTGACTGCAACCCAGACATCACTTCGAGCAAAGAGGATTTACCGCTGCCTGACGGGCCAGTGATAGCAACCACTTCCCCCGCCTGAATGTCAAAACTCACCCCATTTAATGCTGGACGGCTTTGTTTAGGATAACGCAAGGTGACCTGCTCGACTTTCAACGTTGGCGCAAGTTTTGGTAAAGGATGGTGCTGATAGCGGAATTCTCGCTCAGAAGGCTGAGAAAGTATCCGATTCACCTGTTGCTTGGATTGATTAAAACCACTAAAACGTAATGCACTGTTCGCGAGCATTTGAGCAGGGCCGGTTACTTTAGAAATCAACATCATCGAGGCAATTAAGCCCCCTGGCGTCATGACTTGTTCGAAAATCAAGCCAATCCCAAGCCCCATGATTGCAAGCGTAGAGCCTACCCCTATTAAGTAATAAGCGGAGGTATACCGACTTTGTAAAACCGATTGAGAAAAATTGACTTTAGAGGCGAGTAAATTTGCCTTATCAAAGCGTTGCATCCAATACTGAGCCATTCCCGAACTGCGTATAAATGTGAGTTTAGACGACAGTTCGTTGGTCATATTTTGTCGGTTTGTCCCTGCAACGGTCGATTGCATTGAGCGTTTACTGCTTGAGTAAATTGAACGTTTCGCTAAAACGTAATAGAGCGTTAAAGACAGGATTGGCACTAACACTAGCCAGCCACCCAACACACCAATTGCCACAACAAATAAGAGAATAAAGGGAAGATCAAACAGAGCGTTCCCCAAAGGACCAGACAACACGCCTGAAACTCGTTCTGATAAGAGTACTTGGTTTTGCTGACTCGAGGTGGTGACTTGCTGGTTTTGTGAATAGCTGTTTAAAAGCAGCTTATGAACCAACGCTTGTGAGATTTCTCTGCTCACTCGATTTGATACCGTAGCAAATACGCGACTTCGCAGCGTTCGTAACCAACCCATCATAATAAATAACAACGCCGCCACGATCGCGATGCCTTGTAGTTCATGCCCTGCATCGCCGCCGATCACATGATCATAAATAGACATAGTGATAAAAGGGACCGCGAGAGCAAAAAGGTTCGTTACAAAGCTGATCAATAATAGTTTTGGAATAATAGGTCGAAAAGCGTGCAAGCGCTCCCCAACCCAATCACTGGCGGGCTTCTCTAATGGCACCCCTTCTATCACAATACAAAACTGAAGGTTTGATGTGAGCCCTTTTTCTCCTTGTAGCGACTCCCATTGCCCAGAGACCATCCGTCCGATAGTGACTTCCTTACTACTATCAACAGCCAAAATGAGTTGATGATCACCCACATTATTCAGATTAGGGAGCAGCTTGTATGGCAGAGAGAGTCGGTCAAATAAAGCGAACACATCGTCTAAAGTCTCAATGCCATTTTCATCCACCCACTGATCCGCGAACAATTGTACATTAGCATTGACTTCAATCTCTTTAAGGATGGATAAACTCAGCACCTCTAAGTTCGTCATGCAGCCTCCCCCTTTCCATTGATGGCAACAACATCGTTAACCTTGGCACTTTGATGGGCCAGTGTGCGCAACATGGGATGATAGGTCACCAAAAAAATGGTTCTCCCATCGACTACTTCTTGTTTGAGTACGGCCACTAGTCGTTCTAAGCCATCAAGATCCAGAGATGCGTCTGGTCGATCGAGCAGCAAAATAGGCTTCGAGCTGGCCAGTTGTGCAACGATATTGAGTAGCTTGACGTTGCCCATATTAAGAGGTGAAGCGCTGGTATGACCTATCTTGGTCTCTAACCCATCAGGCAGACGCGTAATTTCTTTGGTTAATCCCAACCTTCGGGCATAGTGTGTCGCTTTATCCGTTTGGGCTGGATTGAACCCACAAAGGTTGTCTAAAATGGTTCCCGACACTAATTGCGCTTTGGCGCCGCAAAATCCCGACATTGCGCTCAATGTCGAGACACCAATTGACTCCCCATCAGCAAGAACATCTCCTCCACTGGGTTGGTCTACACCCGCAAGTGATGACAGCATAAAGCTAGCTAGGTGGCGAACATCGCTCTCGATGAGTATTATCTGACCGACCTCTGCTTTCAATGCTAATTGATGACTCAATCCATAGCGCTCAACCGTCACTTCTCGTAACTCCAAATTTGTGAAGGACATTCCCTCTTGCTTTGCAGCATCAGACACCGACAAAGCATCCAGTTTTTCAATCGCTTGTGTAGCACTGTGAATGCCATTCATTTTAATTCTGACACCGACTAATGCGCTCAACGGGGCGACAGCGCGACCAGCTAATATTGAACATGCCGCCAATCCGCCTGTGGTTAAGTCGCCATCCAATACCCACAAACTTCCGCTGATCACCAACAAAACAGAAGTGGCTAACGCCGCGAGTTGAATGCACTCTTGGGCAAAAGCGTTTTGTTCTTCCTCTTTGGCTTTAGATTGAGATCGAGCGTGATTGATGGATTTAAATTGGCTGAAAATTCTCGATTCAACCGCTTGACGCTTGATTCCTTGTATAGTCTGCCCTAACAGAATAAGAAAGGCTTTCCTTTGTTTTTCGTTTTGCGAAGCGTGTTCACTGAGCACTTTTACTTTTTGAGACGAAAGCCATACCACGCAGAGCGTCAAACACCAAACCACGATCGGGATGACAACGAGTTCGCCCCCTATATATCCGACTAGAGCTAAGAAAATGAGTGCAAATGGCAGATCGATAAAACCCGAGATAATGCCACCTGAATACCAATCTTTGACTTTAGACACCGCACCAAGCCCTTCCTCAATGCCACCAATACCCACATGGCGAATTTGGCTTGGGGAAGCGGTGGTGATCTTACCGATAATATCCTGATACGTTGCTTTTTCGGTATTACTCGCGGCCGCCGACAGTATCCAACTTCGCACAAAACGAATGAAAGATTCCATCACTACAGCGAGCAACGCACCCGCTAACAAAAGCGTTGCGGTGCCATAACTTTGATTGGGTAAAATTCGGTCATAAATTTGAAGTACCGTTAACGGAACCGCCAATGACAATAGGTTGATCAGCAGCGAAGGCAGCAGAACTTTACCTACTGCTGCCCCTTTTTCTACAGAGTTGTCTCGCATACACCGTCCTTATTCACGCTTATGGAATAAGATTGGTACACACAGTCCCGTTAAGCAAGGTAACAAGCTGATTTAAATTAGATTTATCGCACAAGAATGAAGTAAACATGGATACAACGAGGTGAGAGAAAAGCGAATAACAGCCAAGATCCAAAATGAGTCAATGATAAGACGTCTATCGGCAGTAAAAGATATGAGTTCAGAAAACAAAAACGCCAGCATTGAAGGCTGGCGTTGACTTGTTAAGCGACGTTTTATAAGAAGTTAAAAGACGCCGTTAGAGAAAACGTATTCACGTCTTCTTTGTCCATCACATACGTCATGTAGTTTGCACCCAGTGAAATAGGACCAAATACAGCGTAATCTGCACCAACACCGTACATCATGTCGTAGCCATCATCGTCACTGAATTTAGTGCCATTAGGGCCGGTTAGATCCCAAGAGTGGACTCCGCCTTTGGCGTACACTTGAAGTGGGCCAAAGTTAATGCTTGGTTTAACCGCAAAGTAAACAGAAGAGGCTTTTACGTCGCCAGTAGCAAACTCAAATTTACCGTGGTCCGTATAACCGGCTTCTAGGCCGATGAATGGTAAAATGCCTGTACCCGCATGGATGTTGTAAGACGTTGCATCTTCACTTCCTAAGCTAGATTGACCAGCAGACGCACCACCATATACCCAAGAGTCAGCCATAGCCGTCGAAGATGCACCAATAAGAGCAAGCGCTAAAAGAGTCTTTTTCATAATAAACCTTATTTGTTATAGCTAACGATGACGCTAACTAATACGTGTTGTTATGAGCAATGGCGCTTTAATGGCAGGCCATTGCCGTAATTTTGCCAAATTATAGAGTTATGTTTACAGTATGCAAGGTCTATGCCGCCAATTAACAGGCGTCCATTAGCAAGCATCAATGGCGTTTTTAACCCGTTTATCCGATACTGGATACGGTGTCCCAAGCTGCTGTGCAAAGAAGCTAACCCTAAGCTCTTCAAGCATCCAGCGTACTTCTTTGACGTTATCAGGTATCGCCACGCCTTTGGGTATTTTATTGAGTAATTCTTTGTAATCTTTTGTGGCTGATTCCACTTTCAGCATGTGTAAACGATCTTTATTGGGATCGATAGGCAGCTTTTCCATTCTCTTTTCAATGGCTTTCATGTAGCGCAAGATATCTGGAAGCCGCTTCCAACCACACTCTGTCGCGAACCCTTTAAAAATCAGGCTTTCTACTTGTGCTTTGATGTCAGATAGCGCAAACGCCATCGTGAAATCAACCTTGCCCTTAAGCTTTTTATTGATGTTAAAGGCGGTGGTTAAAATCGTTTCAACTTGCTTTGCTATGTCTACAACCGTGTCGCCAAGTTCAGCTCGAATATGTTCTTTCAACGTTTCAAATTGTGTCGGCTCCCAGACCAAGCCACCTTTTTCTTCGATTAACTTATCAATGCCACACGCAATGCAATCATCGATCAGATCCAGCACTTTGCCATAAGGGTTGAAGTAAAGTCCCAACTTCGATTTATTTGGCAAGTTTGAATGCAAATATTTTATCGGTGACGGTACATTTAAAAGCAAAAGCCTGCGTTGACCTGCACGCATGGCGGAGATCTGCTCTTGCTCTGTTTCAAACAGCTTAATTTCAACACTGTCTTTAGTGTCTACCAAAGCTGGGTAAGCTTTAACTTCAAAACCACCGCGTTTCTGTTGATACACTTTTGGCAGTTCGCCAAAGCTCCAAGTGTGCAAACCTTGCTGTTCAATGTCGTCATCTGCGACTTTCGACAGTGTTTCTTGAACCTTCTCTTTCAAGCTTTCTTTAAGCGTATAAAGATCTTTGTTCTCTTTGAGTTTACGGTTGCGGTGATCCACCGCTCTGAACGTGACTTTCAAATGCTCTGGAATCTGGTTTAGATTCCAATCATCACGCAATACCTCTACCCCTGTCATTCGACGCAACTCTTTCTCAAGAGCATCAAGTAAAGGCATTTCCATCGCGGTGACGCGCCCTAGGAACGCATCGGCGTAGTTTGGAGCGGGAACAAAATTCTTACGCAACGTTTTTGGCAACGCTTTGATCATGCTGACAATCAACTCATGACGCAGCCCTGGAATTTGCCAATCAAAACCTGCAGGCTCAATCTGATTTAAAATAGGCAGTGGCACATGAACCGTGACACCGTCACTATCCTCGCCCGGTTCGAACTGATAACTCAACTTGAGCTTGATCCCGCCTTGGTGCCAGAAGTTCGGGTAATCCAAATCGGTAACATGGCTCGCATCACCTCTGAACAGCATTTCTTTTTCAAAGTTTAGGAGCTCTTTATTCTCTTTGGCTGCTTTTTTCCACCAGGTGTCAAAATGACGTCCAGAGACGACTTCTGTCCCCACACGTTGATCATAAAAATCAAACAGCTCATCGTCATCGACTAATATGTCACGACGGCGAGATTTGTGCTCTAACTCTTCGACTTCCTCTAAAAGCTTTCTATTTTGCTTAAAGAATGGATGTTTATTTTCCCACTCACCCTCGACAAGGGCGCTGCGAATGAAGATTTCTCGGCTGACCGTGGCATCAATTTGGCTGTAGTTGACCAATCGTTTCGGTACAATCGCAATGCCATAAAGCATCACTTTTTCATCGGCCATGACGG
>NZ_JBNGCJ010000426.1:0-1653 GCF_049974785.1 Vibrio genomosp. F10 str. 9ZD137 | reverse complement strand
GGCAACCGCTATAGCCTTTATTGTGTTGGCTGTTTTAGGCATGGTGGGGGTTGTATTTAAGTTGATCCCTTGGTTGATCGTCATCGCTATTGGTGTTTGGTTTTTCAAAAATCATGTCTATAGCCCACGTTAATCTCAAATTATTTCCAGTTAATACGCTAGGCGAATGTGCTATCATCCTTCGATAATTTTTATTAGTGTCGACGCCACACAGTTAAAGTAGGGATCAGAGGGATGAATATTCGGGGATTGGGATTAGGCTTATCAGGCTTATTAATGCTTATTAGCGCACCTGTGGTGAATGCACAATCGCCATACAGTATTAGCCTTGGCGCTGATATGTGGTGGGGAAGCACCAAAGTGAATGAAGTTCGTAAAGATGACGATCAGGTTCCTTCTTTTAGCGTTGCTCTTGAGCATGAACTGCCATATTTACCCAATGTCAGCTTCCGCTATACAACAATCGATGCTGACTATATGGCATTTGATAAATACGATTACACCTTTTACTACACCATTTTTGACCATGAACTGATGGACTTTGATTTTGGCGTGGCATTCAGTCAGTACTCAAATTCAAAATATATTGCTCCAATCGGTTCTGGAGCCAATGGTGCGCCTCAGTCATTTGACGAGTTAACTTGGAATTGGTTTGGAAAAGCGTTAATCAATGTGCCAAATACCCACTTCGATGTGATTGGGCAGGTCGACTTTGGAGACAGTAAGGGCCTCAAAACAACCGATTTCATTGCTGGTATGCAATACCGACTCCCAGTCTCTTCTGGTGAACTAGCACTTAAAGGCGGCTATCGTGTGATTGATATTGAGTCCGATGATTTCACTGTTGATGTTGAAAATCATAAAGAGTTTATCTTTGCTAACGGCTGGTTCTTAGGTGCTGAGTTTCAGTACTAGTTCAGCCTCACACTGCTTTTTAATAACGCCACTTCATTAAGTGGCGTTTTTTATATCTAATGGCTATATAACGGGCCTATTTTTTAGCAGAATGCTCAAAATCTACCATGCTTAATAAGGATGATTATGTTGTGTAGACGATAGGTGCGTGATGGTATGACAATTACAGAGCTGAGATGTTTGTACCGAGATCATAAGCTGGTCGAGGCGATTATTGAGCCTTCAGTGCAGGAAGGCAGTTGGGTTGTCGAGTTTCGTCACGCTAGAGGCGGTTTTGTTTTGTTGACCGATTCACAGGGTGGTGAATGCCACTATATGGATTTGGATCTCGCCTCTAAGTCCGCAATGGCTGTCGGCTTTTCTCAGGTTAGGATTGAATCCAAATAACCCACTTTTTACTTTCCATCTTCCAAAAAGTTATAAAACATACTTATCTATTCTTTCTTGTTATTAGCAAGAGTGGTTAATCTATCGGCACGCAATGAATAGGGATGTCGTGACCATGTCTTTAAATAAGAAAGAGTCCTCTCAAAAGGAAGTGTTATCTGGAAACACTTCAGCCAATGATCAGGCTGCATTTACTGCACCTATTAATCAGCAGCAAATTGGACAGCTTCAACAAACAGTTTCTGAATTATCAGCCAATCAACTCGCTTGGGTAAGTGGGTATTTTTGGGGATTAAGCCAAACTCAAAGTAATGCAGCTTCTGCGCCGATTGAACAGATCGGAAGAGCGGT
>NZ_JBNGCJ010000425.1:0-3704 GCF_049974785.1 Vibrio genomosp. F10 str. 9ZD137 | reverse complement strand
AGGCTAACGGTCTGTCACAAGAGCAAAAAGAGCAGCTTAAAGAGCTAGGAACCCTGATCAATTACAATGGCTATGGGGCGAAAGTTGAAGACCTGCATTTCCATCCCGCCGATCTGTATCAAGCACTGCTTCACTATACTTCTCCGTTTGATGTGATTGCTGACCCAGAGTCTCCTTACTATAAGTTGCAACATGCTTATCAAGAGGACATGGATAAAGCGCTTGCTATCGATGCCAAATATCGCAGTAAAACCTTGGGGCTGTATGAATTACCTAATAATGCGGCTTCTCGTCGAATCAGTGGTGTTTACGGAAACTTACTGGCAAATCAGTCGCCCGATTCAGCGCATGCCGTATTAACCGAAAACGCAGATTGCACCTATACCGTTTCATTAAGAGCGCCATTAACGAATAAGCAGGGTGCTGGTGATATTTGTGGGCAATTCGTCACTGGCGGTGGCAGGGCAGCAGCTGCAGGGGTAAATGCACTCAAGAAAAGTGATGTGAACGCTTTTATTGAAGCCGTTGAAGGGTTTTACGCTTAACGAGTTAACCACGATTTAGGGTTCTGCGTCTTACTATTTCGGCGCAGTTCAAAATACAGAGATGGGCGACTCTGCCCTCCTGTATCCCCAGCTAAGGCGATGGTTTCACCAGCAGCCACTTTATCCCCTTCTTTCTTCACCAGGGTTTGATTAAAACCGTACAGCGTCATGTCGCCTTTACCGTGGTCTAAAAGAACCACAAGGCCATATCCCCTGAGGTATTCCGCGAACACAACGGTCCCCGGGTACACTGACTTAATCGCCTGTCCGTAATCTGCGTCAATAACAATGCCATTCCAATTGCTTTGTCCAGCTTGTTTACTGCCATAGCTGTGGAGTAATTTTCCTTTGATTGGCCATGGCAATTTCCCTTTTTGCTTTGCTAAGCCGTCCATAGGTACTGCATTTCGTTTAGCAGCCTTGGCGATTTCTGCTTTTAGTCGAGTTTCATTTCGCTGCAGCTCAGAGAGATAAACCTGATCACTTGATATGCTTTTCTTAATCTTATTGACCGTTTGGTTACGTTGAGTTTGGTTCTGTTTGAGACTATTTCGTTTCGTTGTTTGCTGTTCGAGTAACTGGGCTATTTTTTGCTGTTCGAGTTGTAACTGTCGTTGATTTTTATTGAGTGCTTGCCGCGTTTGTTCAAGCGAATCAATCGTGATTGCTCGGGCTTTAGCAAGATGCTGAAAATATTGACTGATGCGGTCTTCTTCTACGCCATTATTTAAAATGCTGGTGGCGGTTTTGGCCCGTTGGGTGACATAGTAAGTTTTTATCAGCTCGGCAAGCGTATCACTCTGTTGTTTTTTCAATTTGTTCAGCTGCGCGATCTCTGCATCAATCTTTTTAATGTTGTTGTTGGAAGTGGTGAGCGATGTCTTGGTTTTTGTTATCTGATTTTCCAAATCACTGATGCTTAATTCTTGTTTTTTTAGCGTGTTTTGCAGCTCATTGAGCTTCTTTTGTTGAGTTGACACGGAGTCTTTCTGACGTGATATTTCATTTTTTACCCCTTTGAGTTCGTTAGAAGAGGCCGCGTGGCTAATGGTGGGAACGCTCACTACCAGTGCAGAAAATAGAATGAAAAAATCGAGGCGATTTCTAAATGAGAATAGTGATAAAAACGTCGCCATAGAGCCAGAAGTCCATCGATTAAAATAAGGGCTTAGTATACCCAAAGAATTTTATGAGAAGAAAGGGGTATGTTAAAAGTTGCAAGGTGGTGGGTGTTTGATTGCCTTTAATTATTCATCAGAGCCACAGATACAAAAATGCCCCAATTTACATTGAGGCATTCATTAAGATCATTGGCGCAAATTACTTAGTGAGAACTTGGCCTGTCATCTCAGCTGGGATCTCAAGACCAACAAGGTCAAGCATGGTTGGAGCTAGATCTGAAAGTTTACCTCCAGACTTGAATTCAAACTCTTTATTACCCACGTAGATCAACGGTACAGGCAGATTAGTATGGGCGGTGTGTGTGCCACCCGTGACTGGATCGACCATCATTTCAGCATTGCCGTGGTCAGCGGTGATAAGCAGTTGACCATCGACTTCTTGAATCGCTGCAACGACTTTAGCCACACACGCATCAAGAGCTTCAATCGCTTGTTCTGCTGCTTCGTAAACGCCAGTATGACCGACCATATCTGCATTCGGGAAGTTACAAATAATCGTGTCGTATTTGCCCGATTTGATTGCTGCAACAAGCTTATCCGTCAGTTCTTCAGAGCTCATTTCAGGTTGAAGATCGTAAGTCGCTACTTTTGGAGAAGCAACCAGTTGGCGCTCTTCACCGTCAAATTCATCTTCAACACCACCGTTGAAGAAGAAGGTCACGTGTGCGTATTTTTCAGTTTCAGAAATACGCAATTGAGTTTGACCTTTTTTAGACAGCCATTCACCGTAGGTATTTTCAAGAGACGTAGATGGGAACGCAATCGCGAGAGGAATATCAGCCGCGTATTGAGTTAGCATCACGAAGTTGATTGCAGGGAATACGTCGCGCTCAAAGCCATCAAAATCAGGAACGAATGTGCGTGTCATTTGACGAGCACGGTCAGCACGGTAGTTCATGAAGATAACCGCATCGCCATCAACGATTGCAGCGTCTTCTTGACCTTCTGTTTTAAGAGTCGTTGCTTTTACGAATTCATCGTTTTCGCCACGAGCGTAAGCCGCTTCAAGGCCTGCAACCGCTGAATCAAAAGTAAACTCCGATTTAGCTTGTGTCAGTAGGTCGTAAGCAACTTGTACACGTTCCCAGTTGTTGTCACGATCCATAGCGTAGTAACGGCCAACCAAAGACGCGATTCGACCTTTGCCTAGTTTTGCAAATAGCTCATCAAAACGTTTTAGTGAATTTTCAGCGCTACGTGGTGGAGTATCTCGTCCGTCTAAGAAACAGTGTAGGTAAATTTTCTCTGCGCCACGTGCCGCAGCCATCTCTACTGCTGCGTAGATATGATCTTCGTGAGAGTGAACGCCACCTGGAGACATCAAACCCATTAGGTGAACCGCTTTACCAGCAGCAACTGCTTTATCGATCGCTTCAACAAGCGCTGGGGTTTCAACAAACTCACCATCTAAAATAGATTTAGTAATACGAGTAAGATCTTGATATACCACACGGCCTGCACCGATATTGGTGTGACCAACTTCTGAATTACCCATTTGACCATCAGGCAAACCAACATCTAGGCCAGACGCTGAGATAAGAGTGTTTGGGTTGTTTGCAATAAGGGCATCCATCACTGGAGTTTTAGCGTTGTTGATTGCATTGCTGGCGTTATCTTCACGGTATCCCCAACCATCAAGAATCACTAGAGCCATTGGCTTCTTAGCTGACATAGATATAACCTCGTCCAAAATTAAAGTAACTTTAAAAACAAATTAGCGTAATTTTACTACACTTTAAAGGGTTTGCAGTAGCTAAAGATCAATGATTCTTCCTATCGCTACAAGAAAGGGTAGCCTATTGATCAAATTATAATGACAAATGAAAGTTTTATTATTGCACCAAAACCGCGGTACCAATCACGGCAACCACTGCCCCGATCCAGGCATAAATATTAGGTCGTTGCTTGGTGTAGATCCAGAGTATCGGTAAGAGCATGATTGGCGTGGTGGAGGAAAGCAGGGAGATCGGAAGAGCGG
>NZ_JBNGCJ010000424.1:0-2021 GCF_049974785.1 Vibrio genomosp. F10 str. 9ZD137 | reverse complement strand
GCAGAGCCGCTCGCAACTGGGAATGCTACGACAAAATCGTTGAAGTGCTTGAACGACTTGAAGATGACCAGACCTTATTGGTTCAGTCCGGTAAACCTGTTGGGGTTTTTCCAACCCACAAAAATGCACCTCGTGTCTTAATTGCAAACTCGAATCTTGTGCCCCATTGGGCGAATTGGGAACACTTCAATGAACTCGATAAACAGGGCTTAATGATGTACGGGCAAATGACGGCGGGTAGCTGGATCTATATTGGCTCTCAGGGCATTGTGCAAGGGACTTACGAAACGTTTGTCGCGATGGCAAAACAGCACTTTAATGGCAATGCGAAAGGTAAGTGGATTCTAACTGGTGGTCTTGGCGGCATGGGTGGCGCGCAACCTCTTGCTGGCACTATGGCGGGTTATTCCATGATTGCTGTCGAATGTGATGAATCACGAATTGATTACCGACTTCGCACCGGCTATGTCGATAAAAAAGCCACTAGCCTCGATGAAGCAATGGCAATGATTCAAGAATCTGACACGCCTATTTCTGTTGGTTTACTTGGGAATGCCGCAGACGTGTTCACTGAATGCGTTGAACGTAACATCACCCCAGATGTCGTTACCGACCAAACTTCAGCTCACGATCCTCTTAATGGTTATCTGCCTCAAGGTTGGAGCATGGACAAAGCGGCATCGGTTCGAAAAGACGATGAAGCGAAAGTGATCAAAGCAGCAAAACAATCCATGGCCATTCAAGTCACCGCCATGCTCGATTTACAAAAACGAGGCGCTGCGACGGTGGATTACGGCAACAACATTCGACAGATGGCACTCGAAGAAGGCGTAAACAATGCCTTTGATTTTCCGGGTTTTGTTCCTGCTTATATTCGACCTTTGTTTTGTGAAGGCATTGGGCCTTTCCGCTGGGCTGCCTTGTCTGGAGATCCTGAAGACATCTACAAAACCGATCAAAAAGTCAAAGAGCTTATTCCAGATAACCCTCAGCTTCATAACTGGCTTGATATGGCGCGCGAACGTATTCAGTTCCAAGGGTTACCCGCACGTATCTGTTGGGTTGGCCTAAAAGACCGCGAACGTTTAGGTCAAGCCTTTAATGAAATGGTCAAAAATGGTGAGCTTAAAGCGCCCGTTGTTATTGGCCGTGATCATCTAGATTCTGGCTCAGTAGCCAGCCCTAACCGAGAAACAGAAGGCATGATGGACGGATCGGATGCGGTTTCAGATTGGCCACTGATGAATGCTCTGCTTAACACCGCTGGTGGTGCAACTTGGGTATCGCTTCACCATGGTGGTGGTGTTGGAATGGGGTTCTCTCAGCATTCTGGCATGGTCATATGTTGCGATGGCAGTGATGATGCCTCAGAACGTATAGCGCGAGTTCTGCATAACGACCCTGCGACTGGAGTCATGCGTCATGCTGATGCGGGATACGACATTGCAAAACAATGCGCAGCGGAGCAAGGGTTAGACCTTCCAATGTTAAACGAAGAACTGAGCAAGCTTAAATAAGCGAACTGGTTTCTGCCACTTTCTATCGTTACTCACTGTTTTGTGGAACTTTTTGTTTTTAAGAGGACTTGCTTTGTAGAAGCACGTATTTATAAAAGAACGAGTTTTTAAAAACAATCGGTGAGTAACGATTCAATAGAGAAGTATTAAAGGATCAATGAAGATGTTAAATCTATTGCTAAAGCCTGGACACATTAGCTTAAAAGAACTGCGTCAAGTCAGTCGAACGCCCATTAACCTAGCGCTTAACCCAGATGCGATTCCAGACATTGAAGCAAGCACTCGCGTTGTGGAACAGGTTATCGCCGAAGATAGAACCGTGTATGGCATTAACACCGGTTTTGGTCTACTCGCCAACACGCGTATTGCCCCTGAAGATTTAGAAACATTGCAGCGAAGCATCGTACTGTCGCATGCGGCGGGCATCGGGAAACTGATGTCTGATGAAACCGTACGTTTGATGATGGTTCTGAAAATTAACAGCCTCGCCCGCGGCTATTCTGG
>NZ_JBNGCJ010000423.1:0-3523 GCF_049974785.1 Vibrio genomosp. F10 str. 9ZD137 | reverse complement strand
GCCATTCGCCAATGCACTCACCGCCCACTTATCACGCAAACCCTGGCTGATTTTCCAGTCACTGATAAGCCATCGTCAAGCGGGAGTAAGCGAGCCCCAAGAGATAAGAAAGCGAACCGCAGAACCAACAACAAAAAAAGCATCAAACAGTTTCAGCAGCGCTCGTCAAAACTTAGAAGTCGTGACGGGCAATAGCGCACCTACAGGAACTCAAAAAACTAACGCATACATAACCTTGTATTAAACAAGGTTAAAGGCGCTTCTTTATTCCAGCTCAGGCACATCTCCAAAAACCGTTCTATACTCAAAGACGTTGGTTACTTAAGGTTAGTTACTCAGTTATAAGGGGCCTGCTAACGTAAAGCTGAGCCCTAATAATCTGAGTTTATTACACATTAACTCGCTAGATTTATCTGGAGATTGGATGCCAAAGGAAAACAGTGCTCACGATGAGTTATTGACCATTATCGACGACACACAAGGCGATATTGAAGAGGTTGATCACTCTCATTACTGGCGAATATTGGTGGTTGACGATGACGAGGATGTCCATGTTGCTACTAACCTTACATTAAACAGCTTAGTGATCGAGGATCGAACGCTAGAATTATTGCACGCCTACTCAGCCGCCGAAGCCGAGGCATTGCTCAAAGTAGAAGAAGACATCAGTGTCGTGTTATTGGATGTGGTTATGGAGTCTGAGCACTCTGGATTAGATCTGGTCGATACCATCCGCAATGATTTGATGCTAGATGACGTTCGTATCGTCCTGCGTACTGGACAACCCGGTTATGCACCAGAGATGGAAACCATCAAAAAGTACGACATCAATGATTACCGAACCAAATCTGACTTAACTCGCATTCGCCTTTTTACTATTTTGACCAGCGCCATACGTGCTTACAAGCAAATTAGGCAGCACAAAGTCATGCGACAGGGGTTAGAAAATGTCGTCAGTGCCAGTACGAAAATGGCAAATATCCATGGCATGAGGCTGTTTGCTGAGGGTGCCGTTAAGCAAATTAGTGCATTAATACAAATAGAACCCGACGGATTAATCTGCGCTCAAGACGGTTCCCATGACAATTCCGACAATATTCATGTTATTGCCGCTTCAGGTCGATACAGTAACCTGGTTCAGGCTCCGTTAGACAGTTTGAAATCGCCTAAAATAAAGCAATTACTTACACAATGCTTACAACAAAAAAAGAACCTAGTCGATGATGGGCTCACCCTTTACTTCTCTACCGACAGAGGGCGAGGAATCGCCGCCTACGTCGATATTGATCGTCCATTAAACAGCGTCGACCAACATTTACTCGAAGTATTTTGTGCCAACCTCTCTGTCGGTTTTGATAATGTCTTTCTCTACAACAAACTTGAAGAGCAGGCCTATACAGACCCTTTACTCAAGGTGCCCAATCTTAATTACCTACTTAAATATCTGTGCAGCCCAATCGATCATTCTGAAACCTCTCTATTGGCCTTGATTGATCTCGATGATTTTTCAGCCATCAACGACAGTTTCGGTCATCAATTTGGCGACTCGGTGCTCAAAGAAGTCATAAATCGGTTAACAAGCCGCTTTCCTCAATGTTTTCTGGCTCGAGTAAGCAGTGATGTATTTGCGCTTATTGGCCTTGACTCGGAAGTGAACTCATCTCTTATCATTGACACATTCGAAAGTGAATTCATCGTCAACGAACAACCCTTTAAACTCAGTGCCAGTGTTGGTTTGGTCAAACTTGCAGAGCGCACCACAGAGCTAACCGACTTATTCAAAGATGCGCAGGTCGCGCTCAAGCAAGCGAAAGTCCATAAACGTGGCGGAGCAATGACTTTCTCGCAAGACATGGGGCAATGTGCTCGGGAAAGAATACAGCTATTGACCCAGCTGAGATTGGCGCTGACCAAAAATGCGCTCTTTCTTATGTATCAGCCGAAGTATCACCTTGAAACCAAAGCGATAACGGGCATGGAAGCATTGCTGCGTTGGCGAACGGACAGTGGTGATCTCATACCACCGGATCAGTTCATACCACTCGCGGAACAATCGGGAATGATGCTGACCATCGGTGCTTTTGTCATGCAACGATCGTGTGAGCAATTAAAGCAGTTGAATCAGGCTGGTTTTGAAGACATCAGCATGGCTATTAATATTTCACCCTCTCAACTTGAAGACTCGGGGTTCATTTCTTCGCTTCAATACTCTCTAGAAAGTACTGGGATTTCACCACAGCAATTGGAATTAGAAATCACTGAAACCGTCGCGGCGAATGATTTTGATTACATTTGCAAC
The DNA here is from genome assembly GCF_049974785.1 of Vibrio genomosp. F10 str. 9ZD137. NCBI lineage: Bacteria > Pseudomonadati > Pseudomonadota > Gammaproteobacteria > Vibrionales > Vibrionaceae > Vibrio > Vibrio genomosp. F10. Next base: position 1,224 of record NZ_JBNGCJ010000423.1, on the reverse strand, counting down.
GTGCTGACTGAGGTAAGAAAGCTCGGCTGCAAAGTCGCAATAGACGATTTTGGAACAGGCTTTTCTTCACTCAGCGTTCTGCACAAATTGCCAGCAACACGATTAAAAATCGATAGAGCATTTGTTGATGCGATGGACGAAGACGACAGCATTGCCAAAATGATCGTGAATCTTGGACAAACATTAGGCCTTGAAGTCACCGCTGAAGGTATTGAAACCGATGAGCAATTTGAAAAGCTCAAATCCTTTGGTTGTGAAGAAGGTCAAGGCTGGTTATTTGCCAAGGCGATGGTTCTAGAAGAACTCATTTCAGAGCTTAAACAAAGTAAAGCCTAACACGACCTGACATCGACAATATTCTTGTCAATAAGCAGCTTTCATATCAATAAGCTGGAAGCAGGGCGCGTACCCAAAAACAGGAGTATTACGTGAGCAATTCATCTAATCACACTGACAAAACCTCTAGCGCAAGGGTCAGCTCCAGAGTCCTGATACAACGCTATCGCTCTATGATTTATGGCGGTCTACTGCTGATTATAGGCCTAACATTGGGTAATGCGCTTTATCTCAGTCAACAGATAAAGCAACAGATTCTAAATGAAGAGAACCACCAGGGCGTCCAAACATTACAAGCGCTATCTCAAACTATTTCTGTGTCACTCGATCACATTGATCATATGCGATATTCCGTTGAAACGGCGCGTGAACACCCCGACTTGATGCCGAGCCAAGCATCGTTGACCTACCTAGAACAACAAGCCAATAAATCCCCTGATGCCGCCCCATGGGACTCTCTACCCGCTGAATTGAAAAAAGTAGTGGGGCAGGTTTTTGTCGCTTCTGATGCTGGCGATATTTCTTTCGACAAACGCACGTTACTCACCATGATGCCTACGGTGGTTGCCACCCACCAGCAACACAAAGAATTTCAGTGGAGTTACTATTATGACGCCCATAAAAAATTGTCTCAGCTTTTTCCAGGGGTGAGTTTTAAGGATCTCCTCGCTGCTACGGGCACCGCAAACATGGATGAAGCGCTCAACGTTATTTATGAAGCAGGCGAGACTTTTCCGTTGCAACTGGTTAGCCCTGATAAAAACCTCGAACGAAACAAGGTATGGACGCCACCTTACATGGATGCGGGGGGTAAAGGAATGATGATTTCTTTGCTCGCCCCAGTCTATCAGGCCGACACCTTTATTGGCGCAGAGATCGGAAGAGCGG
>NZ_JBNGCJ010000422.1:0-1296 GCF_049974785.1 Vibrio genomosp. F10 str. 9ZD137 | reverse complement strand
CGGCTGAACCGCTCTTCCGAGCTGGTCGATGTATTTGATCAGCGTTTCTTGGTCTAGGTCGCTTGCCAGTAAGTCTGCGTGACGAGGCTTCATGCCACCGTTGCCACACACATACATGTTCCAACCTGCGTCAGTTGCGATAATACCTAAGTCTTTACCTTGAGCTTCTGCACACTCACGAGTACAGCCAGACACACCAAACTTCATCTTATGAGGAGTGCGGACGCCTTTGTAACGGTTCTCGATCATCACACCTAGTCCGACAGAATCTTGAACGCCATAGCGACACCAAGTTGAACCGACACATGTTTTCGCCATGCGCAGGGCTTTCGCATACGCTTGGCCCGTTTCGTAGCCTGCTGCGATTAACTTCTTCCAGATTACTGGTAAGTCATCTTTTTGAGCACCGAACAGACCAATACGTTGTGCGCCTGTTATCTTGGTGTACAAGTTGTATTCAGCAGCGACCTCAGCAAGAACAGACAAAGCTTTAGGTGTGACTTCGCCACCAGCCATCCTAGGAATGACCGAGTATGTTCCGTCTTTTTGAATGTTACCGAGAAAGTTGTCATTGGTATCATGAAGCTTAACGAGCTCAGGTTTAAGGATGTGCTCACCCCAGCATGACGCAAGGATAGAGCCAGCAAGAGGTTTACACACTTCACAGCCGTAACCTTTACCGTACTTCTCTAGTAATTCATCGAATGTTTTGATTTCTTCAATACGAATAAGATGGAAAAGCTCTTGGCGAGAGTAAGCAAAGTGCTCACATACGTCGTTCTTCACTTCAACACCCGCTTTAGCAAGCTCAGCGTTTAGTACTGAAGTTACTAATGGAATACAACCACCACAGCCAGTACCTGCACCCGTTACTGCTTTGATATCACCAATGGTGTGGTGACCTTCAGCAACCGCTTGAGCGATCTTGCCCTTAGTCACATCAAAACAAGAACAGATAACGGCAGATTCAGGTAGTGAGTCTGCGCCAAGTGTTGGCTTTTCAGCACCAGCGTGCGCAGGAAGAATCAACGCATCTGGGTGCTCTGGCAGGTCAATTTCATTGAGCATCAGTTGAAGAAGGTCGCCATAGTCGGATGTGTCACCGACCATTACCGCACCAAGCAGCTTCTTGTTGTCTTCAGAAACGATGAGACGTTTATAAACTTCTTGCTCTTCGTTTTGGTAAACGTAGCTTTTACAACCAGGAGTACGACCATTTGCATCACCGATTGACCCTACTTTCACTCCCAGAAGCTTAAGCTTCGCAGACATGTCAGCACCTTCAAATGTGCTTTC
>NZ_JBNGCJ010000421.1:0-4754 GCF_049974785.1 Vibrio genomosp. F10 str. 9ZD137 | reverse complement strand
ACCAAGCAACCTAAAACAGCCAGCCGCAGCGAAACTGTCATCGCAGCTAAAAGTGCTCACTCAACCAAGGCTACTACTGGTGTATGCGATCACGGCACTGGGTTACGGCGGCACATTTACCGCTTTCACTTTCCTTGCGCCAATCTTGCAACAGGAAACAGGGTTCAGCGCCAATGCAATCAGCCTAATCATGTTGGTCTACGGTGTATCCGTGGCGATTGGTAATATTTGGGGCGGCAAAATGGCCGATAAGATGGGGCCAATTAAAGCGCTAACGATTATTTTTTCAGGGCTCGCTACTGTCCTAGTGATATTTAACTTTACTGCCGTTAACCCTATCGCCGCGGTAGCAACCATTTTAGTTTGGGGCGCCTTTGCATTCGGTAATGTTCCTGGCCTGCAAGTGTATGTGGTCAAACTGGCTGAAAAATTCACCCCCGATGCGGTCGATGTCGCCTCTGGTTTGAATATTGCGGCGTTTAACGTGGGCATTGCCCTTGGTTCTTGGGGCGGCGGTATGATTGTGTCAGAAATGGGCTTAATGCATACGCCTTGGATTGGTGCAGTGATCGTGCTCGTTGCGCTCATTCTTACTCGAATCAGTGGACACCTAGATAAACGAGCAGAAAGTCAGTGGGAACAAGCAAACGTACTTGTGAAGTAAGCATCACGACAATGGTTACAAGTTGGTCAGTGCACTGCATTGGCCAACTCATTCTTACTTAGAATCAACTTAGGAACCTCACAATGAAAACGGTTTTTATCACTGGCGCCAATCGAGGCTTAGGACTCGAACTGGTTAAACAATACGCTCTGCGTGGATGGCGTGTGATTGCATGCTGCCGTGACATCAATACAGCTCAGGCTTTGTGTCTCTTGGTACAAACTTATCCCACCATTTGTATTCATCCGCTCGACGTGAGTAATGAATCCCATATTCTCGCTTTGACAGAAAAATTTGCAGATACCGCCATTGATGTACTTATTCATAACGCAGGAGTGAGCGGAGATGAATGTGAAAGCCTAGGCAACATGGGGCAAAAAGAGTGGATAAATGTATTAAAGGTCAACACCATTGCGCCCATGTTAATCACGCAAGCTTTACTTAATAATATTCTTGCTGGCGAAGATAGAACCATCATCGGGATGACCTCGATACTCGCTAGCATCGATGACAACCGCTCTGGTGGTCGATACAGTTATCGCGCATCAAAAGCCGCTCTCAACCAAATAATTAAATCTCTGGCCTGTGAACTGTCCGATGAGGGCGTGAAGACTATGGCAATTCATCCTGGTTGGGTACAAACCGATATGGGCGGAAAGGAAGGCAAGGTAACAGTAAAAGAGAGTGTTACAGGCATGCTTAATGTTATCGACAATTTAAAACTTAAGCATTCAGGTTCATTTTTTGTCTACGATGGCACTCAATTGCCATGGTAAGCCTAGTCGTTACGTCTCATACAAACTCTAAGGGTAGGATATGCTTTTAACCTTTATAGTTTTAATCCTTTCTATTGTCGCTTTGATCGGCTGGTATTTACACAAAGTCTCCCGTGATATTGCCAACATTGGCTGGGATTGGGATAACGATGAAATCCTTTAACGAGAAATGGCACAGAAACAATCCAACATAAAGAACCAAAAACGCGAGCACAAAGCTCGCTTTTAACGGTTTGATTTAATTATCTATTACAGAAGCTCTACCGACTGCTGGGCAATAACGAATTCTTTGTTAGTTGGGTATATATTCGTATTGCATCTGCCAACAGGAATTTGGACAATTTGCTAATTTAGCTATTCATAAATAAGCTCTGGTATTGAAAACTGACTACCAACTACCAACTACCGACTAAAAACTCAGAACTCACCTCATTTCTGCCATTATGGATGAAAGATTTAAACAAGCTCACTTGACCTGTCTATCACTCTATAGTTCATACTATCCAGATACTAAGAACACTTAGGTCGAATCTAACATGTATTTGATTTCGGAATTGGCGGCGAAGGCAAGTCTCTCTCGCACCACCCTACTCTATTACGAGAAGTTAGGGTTGATTAAAGGACAGCGCCTTGACAATGGATATCGCTATTACAGCGAAAACGATTTGCAGCGACTGATGTTGATACAACAACTTCAAAGCGCAGGTCTCTCATTGAAAGAGTGCGAACAATGCTTGGACGCGAAGTTAAGTAGAAGCTTATTGGAAAATCGGCTAACACAACTCAACCATGAGATTGATAAAAAAATTCACGCTCGTGAGTTGCTACTGGCATTACTTGGAGAACGTTCACAAAGAGAGTTACACCATTCTCTGAGTCAAAGTGCGCCTAGCGCTTACTTAAACTGGTTAAGTACTCAGGGTTACAGTGAAAAAGAAGCGCTCAGATTAAAGTGGTTATCAAAAGATATGAACGAACACGATAGTTACATGAAAGACTTTATGAAGATCTTTGCAACATTAGAAAGGTGGGGGCCAGGGAGTAATAAGGACTCTTTAAAAGCGATTTCATTAATGTCGCCTCAGACCATGACCGATATTTTAGACATTGGTTGTGGCACTGGCACCTCAACATTACTGCTAGCTGACAACAGTAACGCACACATTACAGCCGTGGATAATGAGCCTGTTGCCATCGAACAGCTCGATAAAAAAATCCAAAACGCACAGTTACACGAGCGCATTTCTCCTGTTTATGCATCCATGACGGAATTGCCATTTCAGGCAAAGTCTTTTGATGCCATTTGGGCGGAAGGCTGTGTGTACGTTATGGGAATGGAGAACGCACTAAAACAATGGAAGCCTCTGTTAAAAGACAATGGCGTCTTGATGGTGAGTGATTTGGTTTGGCTCACTGACTCTCCCGACGAAGAGGCTACACAGTTTTGGCTGGCAGACTATCCCGATATCCAGTCGATCCCTAAACGGCTAGCCTTGTTCAAAAAGCATGGCTACCACGTAGTCGAACACTTTTCATTAGGTGTCGATGCCTGGCAGAACTACTGGCTACCGTTGAAAGACAGAGTTCACGAATTACAAGCTGTTATGCCGGCATCCCAGGCGTTATTGGACATTAAGAAAGAGATTTCGATTTACGAACGATGTGCCGCAAAAGATTTTACCTATCAGTACTTTATTTTAGAGCTAGTAAGCTAGAGATAGACAGATGAAATACGGATTGTACAAACAAGAACAAACTCAAGAAATCATTACACTGTTCAATGACACATTTTCAGATTCAGAAGGTAAAAAAGAAGGCGCATTAATGGCGAAACTGGTAGAAAACTCTCTTACTTTACCAACCAAAGATGAGGACTTTTATATGGTTATTGCACAATCTTTGGTCGGTGAAGTGATCCCTCACATTGTGGGCAAACCAATATGCTTACCCGCAATCGACAATCCATATTATAGGTAGGTGGTTACACATGAGAATTCCTTCATTACTTGAGTTAGGTATGCGGCCTTTTTTCCAGCAGCAACTTTCTTTAAAAGAGTTAGAGAACGGCTCGCTAGGTCGAATTATCGAACATCATAAATCTGACGTTGTTCTGATGGGGGACAATGGGACTTTACGATTAAATCTCCCGCCTAAGCTCGACGCAGTATGCGTGGGCGATTGGGTCGTGTTCGATCACGAGCGAATAATACGTGTACTCGAAAGACAATCCTTGTTTCAACGTAAGGCGGCTGGGAGCGCTCTTAAACGTCAGTTGATCGCGGCCAACATTGATCGTGTTTTTATAGTGAGTTCATTAAATGAGGATTTCAGTTTAAATCGGATTGAGCGCTATTTGGCTTTGGCTAATGAAGCGGGCGCTCAACCTGTGATTGTGCTAACAAAAGCCGATTTACACCCTGATCCTGATGATATTCGCCAGCAAGTTCAAAAGCTTGATCCGCTGTTAAGTATTCATTGTGTTAACGCATTGGATAGCCAAGATGTTTCTGTATTGGAAAGTTACTGCCAGAAAGGCAAGACAATTGCGTTTCTCGGCTCCTCGGGTGTAGGGAAATCAACACTGGTCAATAGCTTACTTGGCCGCCATGAAATGGAAACTAGGCATATTCGCGAACAAGACAGCAAAGGTCGCCATACCACTACCCATCGTGCAATTAAATGGTTACCCAGAGGTGGTCTGTTGATGGACACGCCAGGAATGCGAGAGTTACAACTGAGCAATGTCAAAGAAGGGATTCAACTTACCTTTGCCGATATTGAATCCCTCGCATCTCAATGTCGTTTTAGTGACTGCCTGCATGAGAATGAACCAAGTTGTGCGGTTAGAGAGGCAGTAGAAAGCGGAGAGCTATCCTCTAGGCGATTAGATAACTACAAAAAACTGCTGCGCGAAGAAGCCTACAACAGTGCGACATTGGCGGAGAGAAGAGCGAAAGATCGTACGTTTACGAAGATGGTGAACTCCGTTCAGGAGAAAGCACGTTCGGCTAAAAAGTTTCGATAACCATTTACAGAATCATCATTAATCACAAACCATTGGTTCTGTTGATCATCTAATCAAAATACTTCTCTATACAGAAAAATATTACCTTTAGTAAGGCAAAATCGTATTAACAAAGTGCGAATGAGTATTTACCCTAACCAGTAACGGGACAGAAACAATCCAACACTAACCTCGCTAACTTATAGCAAAAAAATGAATAGCAGAAGTCAATGTAGTGAGCGATGAGTGCTCGCCATTCGCGTGCTTTGCGATGGTCTATCCAACAATATGAGCACAAAAAAAGCGAGCA
>NZ_JBNGCJ010000420.1:0-2643 GCF_049974785.1 Vibrio genomosp. F10 str. 9ZD137 | reverse complement strand
GTGCACATCGAATAAACGTTAACGCGTCAATGCCCGTAGTGGTCGCACTCACTATGGATGCAATAGCAAATAAAGCCACACCAATGAGTAGTACAGGACGACGACCAAAGCTGTCAGCAAATGGCCCATGAAACAACTGACCAATCGCAAAACCCGCAGTATAAGCAGTCAAGGTAAATTGAACTTCACCAGCCGTCACACCCAAGTCATTAGCAATGGATGGCATCGCAGGTAAGTACATGTCGATGGCCAGTGGCGTTAAAGCACCAATAGCACCAAGCACCGCAAAGAGAATCAATCCTATTTGTTGTGAGCTGGCAGGAGAAGATATCGAATTATTTGTCATTAGGTTATCAAATCAGTGGCCGATTTGATTATGGTACCGATACCATAACCAACTCGTGGCGTATTATTAACGAATAATAATAACGACTCTTATAAAAAAGACTAGTTCTCATTTAGAAATATACGTGTTTCTAAAGCCGAGTTATTTCCAGATAGAGTTCACTTCATCTTCCGTAAGATAACGATACTCACCGAGCTCTAGGCTTTCATCCATTTCTATATCACCGATTTTCTCACGATGTAGCGCTTCTACCTTGTTACCAAGAGCAGCAAACATTCGTTTCACTTGGTGATATTTACCTTCATGGATGGTTAGCAACACTTCCTTTTCCGCTCGCACATCGAGTTCAGCAGGTAGCGTTAATCCAGTTTCACTTTTCAGCTGAATACCTTGTTTGAATTTTTCTGCATAGTCATCTTCAACAGGTTCCGTTAGCCAAACACGGTAAGTTTTCTGGCATTTGTGCTTCGGCGAGGTGATTCGATGGGACCACTGTCCATCATCGGTGATCAGAACCAATCCTGTCGTATCAACATCCAAACGACCCGCAAAGTGAAGCTCGTCCATTTTTATTTCATCGATCAGTTCAAACGCCGTAGGGTTCGCGCCATCTTCGTGTGAGCAAACAAACCCTTCCGGCTTGTAAAGCATAATGTAACGAGGCCCAGATAACGCCAGTTGGTTACCTTGCCATTCAACGACTGACTCTTCCGTCACATGTGACGCTGCTCTTTTTTCCATCTCACCGTCAACCATCACTTTTTTTGATCGCAATATCTGGTGAGCTTCTTTTCTTGTTACACCAAGCGTGTCACACAAAAACTTATCTAAACGCATATCTGCCTCAAACGCACTAATTTCGCGCGCAGTATACATGGAAAATGGATAACTAAGAACGCTTGCCCTAGGTTATCTGCTGTTTATTGCCAATGTTCCTTATTATATCAGCTGCTAGTGGTCGCCTTAACCCGTTAGCCTGTATACTAGTGGTCCATAAAAAAGAACGATAACTACCATGTATACCCTTCGCCCCTACCAAGCCGATTCAGTTAAAGCGGTTATTCACTATTTTCGCAAGCACTCGACGCCTTCAGTGATCGTGCTGCCCACTGGCGCCGGGAAAAGCCTAGTGATCGCAGAACTTGCTCGCCTCGCTAAAGGGCGTGTTTTGGTACTTGCTCACGTCAAAGAGCTAGTCGAGCAAAATCACGAAAAATATGAAGGCTACGGCTTAAAAGGTTCTGTCTATGCTGCTGGGTTAGGAAGAAAAGAGACTGACCAGCAAGTCGTGTTTGCGTCGGTTCAGTCAGTGGTTCGTAATCTCGATGATTTTAAGAACCAGTTTTCACTGTTGGTTATTGATGAATGCCACCGTGTTCCCGACGACAAAAACAGCAGCTATCAAAAAGTGATTACTCATCTAAAAGAGCTCAATTCTGGAATAAAAATCCTTGGGTTAACTGCCACCCCTTACCGACTTGGTATGGGGTGGATATATCAATATCACACCCGAGGCCAGGTACGCAGTGAAGAACCCCGCTTCTTCCGCGACTGCATTTTTGAACTCCCCATTCATTACTTACTGGATGAAGACTTTTTAACTCCCGCTCGAATGATGGATGCACCTGTACTCTCTTACGATTTCTCTCAACTAAAACCGGCCAACACTGGGCGCTATAAAGAAGCCGAACTGGACATGGTGATCGACAAAGCAAAACGGGCCACGCCTCAAATCGTTGATCAGATTTTGCAGTATTCGCAAGACAAGTTAGGCGTGATGGTTTTTGCCGCAACCGTGCGCCATGCTCAAGAGATTTTGCAACGGCTTCCCGTAGCCGAGTCAGCGATTGTCATTGGTGACACACCGACACACGAACGTGACGACATTATTCAGCGTTTTAAGCAGCAAAAGATTAAATATCTCGTCAATGTTTCTGTTTTAACAACCGGTTTTGATGCCCCTCATGTCGACCTCATTGCCATCTTGAGGCCCACAGAATCCGTGAGTCTTTATCAGCAAATTATTGGACGTGGGTTACGTTTATCTCCTGGAAAGGCGGAGTGCTTGGTTCTCGATTACGCAGGCAATAACTACGACCTCTACCAACCAGAAGTGGGCGACCCTAAACCTGACTCGAACAGCGAAATCATTACCATTCCCTGCCCCGCCTGTGGATTTAACAATAATTTCTGGGGCAAACTCGACAGCAACGGCTTCTTACTCGAACACTTTGGCCGACGTTGCCAAGGTTTTTTTACCGATGAAGATACGGGCGAACGTGAACACTGCGGCTATC
>NZ_JBNGCJ010000419.1:0-8169 GCF_049974785.1 Vibrio genomosp. F10 str. 9ZD137 | reverse complement strand
ATGAAAGGTTTGACCGTTGACGCTGGTGGATAGATACCTAACGTGGCTCGGTTAACAAGGGGACGGTTGATATCCGTTAATAGTGCGTTGTAGGCTTTGGATGAAATACCATGCACAAATGCATTGGGATCGTAGCTTGGGCTAGAGACCATAGCGAGGACGCCATTATCAATAGGATCAAGCACGATAGCGGAGCCTCGGCGACCATCGAGCAACTTGTGAACATAAAGCTGCAAATCGATATCGAGATTCAAAACGATATCTTTGCCAGGGATTGGTGGCACGTACTTTAATGTTCGTATAATTCTTCCACGGCTATTCACTTCGACTTCTTGATAGCCAGCGATGCCGTGCAGTTTTTCTTCGTAAAAACGCTCGATTCCAAGTTTGCCGATGTCACGAGTGGCTTGGTAGTTCGCGGCTCGTTCTTCTCGCGCTAATCGCTGTAAATCCCGGTCATTAATTCGAGATACGTAACCAATAACATGGGTAAGAACACTGCCGTAAGGGTAGTAACGCTTCAAGTTAGCAGTAATGGAAACACCAGGGAAATTGTGTTGCTGCACCGAAAACTTAGCCACTTGTTCTTGAGTTAACTGAGTTAGCAAAGGGACAGAATTAAAGCGACGGGTTTGTCGTCGTTCGCGAGTAAATGTTTCGATTCGATCTGGGGTGATTTCAGGCAGTACTTGTTGTAGCCGCGCAATCGTATCATCAATATTGTCGACTTTTTCTAGTGTGATCTCTAGGTTGAAAACAGGGCGGTTTTCAGCAAGAAGTTTACCATTACGGTCATAGATGAGGCCTCTATTCGGCGCAATCGGTACGACTTTAATGCGATTGTCATTAGAGCGAGTTTTGTAGTCTTGGTACTGATTAACCTGAATGTTGTAGAGATTCGCCAGCAGAATACCCATCAAAAAGATGATGCCGAAAAAGGAAATAAGAGCACGACTTCTAAATAGCCGTGTTTCCTGATGGTGGTCTCGAATTTGGCTATGCTTACGCAACATGGAGGTTACTCTCGATGATAAGGGTGATTGGCTGTAATACTCCAAGCTCTATACAGACTTTCAGCCATCAACACTCGGACAAGAGGGTGAGGGAGTGTTAGCGGAGAGAGAGACCAGCTTTGATCAGCCGCTGCTTTACACGCAGGGGCTAATCCTTCAGGACCACCGATTAAAATCGATACGTCGCGTGCGTCTAACTTCCAGGCTTCTAATTGTTGCGAGAGCTGTTCTGTGTCCCAACGCTTGCCCGGTATATCCAGAGTCACAATGCGATTGCCTTTTGGCACTGCAGCCAGCATTGCTTCCCCTTCTTTTTGTAGGATTCGAGCAATATCTGCGTTCTTCCCACGCTTACCTGCCGTTATTTCGATCAGCTCGAGAGGCATGTCATGTGGAAATCGTCGACGATACTCTTGAAAGCCTTCCTCGACCCACTTAGGCATTTTAGTCCCAACGGCAATAAGCTGAATCTTCACAAACTAGCCCCAAAGTTTTTCTAATTGGTATAACTCACGGTGCTCTTCTTGCATGACGTGCAGCATGGTTGTGCCCATATCAACAACAACCCATTCGCCTTCTTTTTCACCATCCATACCCAACGTGTCTAAACCCGCTTGCTTTACTTCTTTTGCAACATGCCCTGCGATAGAAGCCACGTGTGTTTTAGAGGTGCCAGTACAAATAATCATGTAGTCGGTAATGCTTGATTTACCTTGTACATTAATCGTTTTTATATTCAGTGCTTTCATATCGTCTGCTTTATCAGCAAGAAAGTTATTCAGTTCTTCACGTAACAAAAGGAATTCCTCAGGGGTGTCAATGGGTAAATTTTTGGCTGCGCAGTATAGCATGCTTTTATTAGGATGCTGCCAAGTTGATAGACGGCTGACACAGCTCTAAACTCAATTGGTGCAATATTGGCCAAGGAGACGTGTCATATTGAGTTTTAGACAATATTTCGCACTGTGCAAGTAAGCTCAAACGTTGTTGAATAGCGACGAAAGAAAGTCGAGATAAAGCGCTGTTGTACAGCGGTCGTTTCGATTGCCATATTCTGTGCTTATCGAAGACTTGAGATGCAGACGCTGTTTTGAGTTCTACTTGCAGCTTCAGCAAAAGCATAAGCTCTTTTTGAATTGAGCGAATCAGGATCACCGGCTCTACCGATTCAGCTTCAAGCTGGCGTAAAATCCGTTGAGCTCGCTTTGCTTTTCCTGCCAGCAGCGCATCGATCCAATGAAAAGCAGTGAAATGGTTATGACGGCTCAGTGATTCTTCCAATCTAACCAGAGTTAACTGCCCATCGGGGTAGAGAAGTGCTAATTTTTCTAAGCTTTGGGATAGGGCAAATAAGTTGCCTTCATGCCATTGAGCCAGCATTTGTCTTGCTTCTGCATCTGCTGTTAAACCCAGAGCATGGCAGCGGGATTGAACAAATTGCGGCAGTCTTTGAATGTCTGGTGTTAAGCAACTGACCCAACAACCTTGGTTGTTTAGGGCTTTGAACCACTTTGCATTTTCTTGTGCTTTGGTGAGCTTCCCACCAATGATGATCAGCAAAATATCAGGATGAAGCATTGCGCTTAGTGACACCAGTTCTTTGGAGTGTCCTGCATTGAGCCCTGCTTCTGTCACTTCTAGTTCGATAATTTGGCGAGCGGAAAATAAGCTGAGCGCTTGACAGCAATCGTACACATCATTCCAGTTTAGGTTGCTGTCTAAGGTGAATCGATGACGTTCATCAAACCCCTCTGTCTGAGCTTTAGCTCGGATAGCTTGGTGGGATTCTTGAATCAGCAGTGGCTCATTGCCAAACAGCAAGTAAACAGGATGGCGTTGCCTATTCAGTTGATCTGAAAGTTTGTCGGCGTAAATACGCATGTTCGGCTCTATTGCGCAGTGTCTGCAGCGGTGGAATTGGCTTCCGCTTGTGGGTTTGATATTTGTGGTAATTGGCCTTCAATGGTTTTGATTTTGTACTGCTCTTCCGTATTGTCATAACCCGCAACGAATTGCTCTTCAAGGAGCATTTCATGCGCTTCGATATCGGCTCTTAATCGGCCCATCTGGCGAATAATTTGTGTTGAGGCGAGTTTACGCATTTCATCTTCGATCATGTCACGTTCTACTGACTTTGCTAAAGCGGTCAGTGGGTTATCAAGGTAGCTTCGAGTCACGCTGGTAGAAAATGTCTTCGCACCTAGTTCAGGAATGGTGACGCGGTATGAGGCACGAAAGGTCAACTCAATTTCAGCGGCCCTAGTGTTTTGATACAGCGACAATGTTCTTTCACCAACCCCCTCACCTAATAAGTGCATGTTTGGGATTTCTTCATTTGGTAAAACTATTTCCACATCATTTAGGCGAAATTGATTTTTGACTACACGCGTAAAAGTGCTGTATTCATCGTAACTGGTGACAGAAATAGTCGATAACTCTTCGGGTACTGAATAGTCACCACGCAGATGGAATCCGCATGCCGAAATTAAACTGGCGCTGAATACAACGCAAGCAAGTTTAAATGAGTTAGAAGTCAGGCGCATGTTTAGGAGGCTCTCATTAATTGGGATACTTATCTAATGGCTCTTTGTGCTTATCGGTAGAACAAGACGTAGAACGATTAGATAAGTAAGCAGGGTGGGTAAGCACCCTGCTTAATTTACACGTAGCTAAAATCCAAACTGCATTAGTTTGCCACGATGTTAAGTAACTTACCTGGTACGTAAATAACTTTACGTATGGTTAAGCCATCTAGAAACTTAATGGCGTTCTCATCTTTTAGACCAAGCTCTTTAACCTGTTCTTCTGTCGCGTCTGCAGCAACGATGAGTTTTGCTCTAAGTTTACCGTTGATCATAACCACAATGGTTTTTTCATCTTCAACCAGTGCCGCTTCATCAAACGTTGGCCATGTTGCTGAATCAACGTCGGACTCGCCCAATGCAATCCACATTTCGTAAGAGATGTGTGGCGTCATTGGGTAAAGCATGCGAACAACCGCTTTCAGGGCTTCATCTAGAATCGCACGATCTTGTGTTGACTCTTGAGGCGCTTTCGCCAGTTTGTTCATGAGTTCCATGATGGCAGCAATCGCGGTGTTAAAGGTTTGACGACGAGCGATATCATCGGTGACTTTTGCGATTGTCTTGTGAACATCACGGCGAAGTGCTTTTTGGTCGCCAGAAAGCGCAGAAGCATCAACTGCCTCGGCAGCCCCCTTAGATGAGTGTGCGTGAACCAGTTTCCAAACACGCTTAAGGAAGCGGTTTGCACCTTCAACCCCAGACTCTTGCCATTCAAGTGTCATGTCTGCAGGAGACGCAAACATCATGAATAGACGTACGGTGTCAGCGCCGTATTTGTCGACCATTTCTTGAGGGTCAATACCGTTGTTTTTAGACTTCGACATTTTGATCATGCCAGAGTGTTCAACTTCACGACCTTGATCGTCGACTGCTTTTTCGATGCGACCTTTACCGTCACGTTCAACCGTTACGTCAGTCGGTGCAATCCACTCTTTGGTGCCTTTTTCGTTTTCGTGATAGAACGCATCGGCCAATACCATACCTTGGCATAGTAGTTGTTTGTATGGCTCATCAGAGGTGACATAACCTGCATCACGAAGCAGTTTATGGAAGAATCGAGAATACAATAGGTGCATACAAGCGTGCTCGATGCCACCAATGTACTGGTCAACGGGTAGCCAGTAGTTTGCTTTCTCTGGATCTAGAATGTCGTTTGCTTGCGGTGAACAGTAACGTGCGTAGTACCAAGAAGACTCCATAAACGTATCGAACGTGTCAGTCTCACGTAGAGCGGGTTCGCCGTTGAATGTTGTTTCAGCCCAAGACTTGTCAGCCTTGATTGGGCTCGTTACGCCATCCATTACTACATCTTCAGGAAGAATGACTGGCAGTTGGTCTGCTGGTACTGGGTGAACTTCACCGTCTTCAGTGGTTACCATTGGGATTGGAGCGCCCCAGTAACGCTGGCGAGATACCCCCCAGTCACGTAGACGGAAGTTTACTGTCTTCTTACCTTTGCCTTCAGCTTCAAGCTTCGCAGCAATTGCATCGAATGCTTCTTGGAACGCAAGACCATCGAATTCACCAGAATCGAACAAAACGCCTTTTTCTGTGTAAGCCGCTTCAGAAACGTTTAGCTCAGAACCGTCTTCTGGTTTGATGACTGGAATGATGTCGATACCGTATTTAACTGCAAATTCGTAATCACGTTGATCGTGAGCAGGAACCGCCATTACCGCGCCCGTGCCGTAATCCATAAGAACGAAGTTTGCTACGTAAATAGGAACAACACGACCGTTAAGAGGATGGATAGCCGTTAGGCCAGTATCCATGCCTTTCTTTTCCATCGTTGCCAATTCTGCTTCAGCCACTTTGGTGTTACGACATTCATCAACGAATGCTGCAAGCTCTGGGTTGTTCTTAGACGCTTTCTCTGCCAGTGGGTGACCTGCTGCGATACCAACGTAAGAAACCCCCATTAGCGTGTCTGGACGCGTTGTGTATACTTCTAATGGCGCTTCTTCACCGTTAACAGCGAAAGAGAGTTCAACACCTTCAGAGCGACCGATCCAGTTGCGCTGCATGGTTTTCACCATTTCAGGCCAACCTTCAAGGTTATCTAAGTCATCGAGTAACTCTTGAGCGTACTCTGTGATTTTAATGAACCACTGTGGAATTTTCTTTTGCTCTACAGGCGTGTCACAACGCCAGCAGCAACCATCTTCTACTTGCTCATTAGCCAGTACAGTTTGGTCGTTAGGGCACCAGTTAACAGAAGAGGTTTTCTTGTACACTAGGCCTTTTTCGTACAGTTTGGTAAAGAACTCTTGTTCCCAACGGTAATATTCTGGCGTACAGGTTGCGAATTCACGACTCCAGTCATAACCAAAGCCGAGTAATTTCAGCTGGTTTTTCATGTACTCGATGTTTTCATATGTCCACGGCGCTGGCGCAGTTTTGTTCTTGACTGCGGCGTTTTCAGCAGGAAGTCCAAATGCATCCCAACCAATTGGCTGCATGACATTTTTTCCTTGCAGACGCTGGAAACGAGATACCACATCACCGATAGTGTAGTTGCGAACGTGACCCATGTGCAGTCGCCCACTAGGGTAAGGAAACATAGAGAGACAGTAGAATTTTTCTTTATTTGGGTCTTCACTTACAACAAAGGTCTTGCTGTTGTCCCAGTGCTGCTGAACTTTTTGTTCAATGTCTTGCGGGTTATATTGCTCTTGCATCGATGATATCCGGTTATCTTGGAATTTGTGAGTTCGGTTAGAACAGAATCTTAAAGATCGACATAGAATACCTAAAGGAGCGTAGTACAACAATAGCCAATCTATCTTGAGGGGGTTTGTTATGCCAAAACATAAAGCGGGTTACGAAGATATGTTCGATGAGGTTGTCGAAACATTGAAAAGTAGCCCTGAAGAAATTACCCATGTTTTTGAAACATCCGCTAAAGTCGTCAGCGCTGCTAATGATATGACTAAAGATGAGCTTTCATTGATTTCAGCGTATCTACAATCTGACTTTAAGGCGTTCGCTGATAATTATGAAGAGAGCAAAGGCAGCCCATTTTCGATCATGATTTCGGATTCGATTTGGCAGGGGTTGCTTGATATTACCGATCGAACAAAGGTTGAGTGGGTCGAGCTGTTTCAAGATCTTGAACATCAGGGGCTATATCAGGCAGGGGATATGATAGGGCTTGGTATTTTGATTTGTGATGAATGTGGTCATAAGGTGCAGTATAACCATCCCACAAAAGTGATCGCCTGCACGCAATGTGGCCATACTGGGTTTAGTCGGCAGGCATTAAAGCCTTAGCGAATACTGCATTCTGTTTTTCGCTGAGGGCCGCTAACACCGATAATCTAGCACCTCACCAATCATCTTTGTTCTTAGGTGCGAGCTACTAGGTTATCGGTTGTTAGTGTTAAATACTGAGCTTGTTGCTGTGAAGTACTGATCATTGAGCGTTGACCACTAAGCGTTAAGCACTAAGCACGAAAGCTTAAGGTCTCAACGCTTAGGCTTAGCAACGGTGTTACGAGCGGCAACGGCGGAAAGAACCAAACTTAAAGCTACCCAAATATACAATGGCCAAGTTCCAAAGTTACGATAAGGGGTTTGGCCGGTTGTTGATTGGAGGGTGGCCGTTAACACAGCGGTCTCAAATTGTGCGACTTGTTCGATAATATTCCCTTTAAAGTCGGTTACCGCTGTTACCCCGTTATTGGTAGAACGAATCAAAGGCTTACCTAACTCTCTGGCTCTCATTCTCGCAATCTCCATATGTTGCAGCGGGCCAATAGAGTCCCCAAACCAAGCATCATTAGATAGCGTTAGAATAAAGTCGGTATCATCGGTGACGTTTCGCCTAACTTGTTCATTAAATATAATCTCATAGCACAGCGCTGGTGCCATATGACGACCATTGGCTATGATGTTAGGTTGAACAAAGTCCCCTTGACTGAATGAGGACATTGGTAGATTAAAAAATGGCGCAATCGGTCTTAAAATGTCTTCAAAAGGAACGAACTCACCAAAAGGTAATAGGTGGTGTTTGTGATAGCGTTCATTTGGGTCGTAACTGTAGTCGCCGTAAGGTGTACTGCCAATAGCGAGGACACTATTATAAAAGTTCCCTGTGTCATTTTTGTTCACAACTCCGGTAATGATTGCCGTTTGGTTTTCCTTAGCGGACTCGTCAAGGCTTCGTAGAAAAGCTGGGATCTCAAATTCAAAAGCAGGAATGGCCGCTTCTGGCCAGATAATGACATCTGCATCCCAGTGTTCACGGCTTAGCTCGACATATTTCATGATTATTGGCCAGCGTTGACTGGGTATCCATTTACTGGATTGGTCAGTATTTCCCTGTATCAATGCTACTGTCGTCGAGTTGTCAGAGTCGGGAGTCACCCAGTCCACATTTCTCAGGCCAAACCCAGAAGATAAGATGACGCATGGAATGAGCAATATTGACCATGAACGGCTAAATAGGGAAAAAGCCATGGATGCAGAAGAGAGAAGCAGCAGAAAAGTGATTAACTCTACGCCACCTATGGAGGCAAAGTTCGCGAGTGGTGAGTCTATTTGACTGTAGCCTAGCCATAGCCATGGAAAGC
>NZ_JBNGCJ010000418.1:0-2529 GCF_049974785.1 Vibrio genomosp. F10 str. 9ZD137 | reverse complement strand
CCGCTCTTCCGATCTATCATTGGTTTTGGGCAGAGTTGCACCATTGCAAAACCAGCCATCAAAGCCAAAGAAGAGGAAGTAAAACAATTTATCGAAAAGGGCTACGTGGCCTTTGGTCTTTCGGTTGAACACATAGAGCATGCCGTACCAATGCTCACTGGATTACTTGCTGAACAGTAGGGAAATAATATGGATATTATGCACATAGGACTCGTTGCCACACTCTGCGCAATGACCGCTTTAATCGCTAACATGAGTGCGGCCGTGTTCCACGATGGGATTCGACCGATCTTACCTCAACTTGTTGAGGGCAATATGACAAGACGCGATGCTGGTTCCGTCGCCTTTGGTCTCTCTATTGGCTTCGTCGCATCGGTGGGAATTTCATTCACCTTATCGACCGGATTACTCAACCCTTGGCTGCTTTTCTTACCAACCGATATTCTCGGTGTCATGATCGGTAGCCGTTTCCTTGCCGCTGCCGCGGGTGGTCTATGGGGTATATTGGTCGTGACCTCATTAGCCGGTGTTAATGCCGTCTTAACAGGTCTACCCGTGGACGCGTTAGGTGCATTGGGCGAACTAGGTACGCCAGTTATGTCGGCCTTTGCACTGTTCCCATTGCTGGCTATTTTCTACCAATTTGGTTGGAGAGCCGGTGCAATCGCTGCGGTTGTCATCTTAATGTCTCGTCTTATGATCATTAAGCATACAGGCATTTACCCAGAATCGATTCAGATCTTTGTCGGCATGCTGATGTTGATCTTGTTCGCTATTCGCAAGGACCTCTCTGATCGAAAACAAGGTATTGCAGCGCCTGATATGTCTGGCCTGCATGGTTTGTTTGATGAACGCACCAAGCGAATTGTCAAAAACTTGCCCTTCCTAGCGGTGACAGGTGCTCTCATTGCTGCGGTCTCTAATGTCGGTATTTTTGCAGGATCAGAAGTCTCTATTTATTCCCTCGCAGACGCGTACCAAATGACGGATCCTGACGCAAAAGAGGCGGCAATGAAACAGGTGGCTCTGTCTGAATTTATGCGTGGCCTAGGTTTTATACCATTAATTGCAACCACGGCTTTAGCCACCGGTGTATATGGTGTGGTTGGAATGACATTTGTCTTTGTCGTCGGTTATTTATCACCCAACGTGCCCGTCGCAGCAGTACTTGGGGCGATTACAATTTGTGCTGAAGTTTATCTACTTCGTGGAATAGGCCGTTTCTTAGAGCAATTCCCATCGATTCGAAATGCCTCAGACAATATCCGAAATTCGATGAATACCTTAATGGAATTTGCTTTATTAATTGGTGGGGTCTTGGCGGTAATGAAGATGGGCGCCACTACGGGTTTCACCATTTTCGCCATGCTGTTCTTCTTAAATGAAGTATTAGGAAGACCGGTATTGAAGATTGCTGCACCTGCTGTCGCCGCTATTCTCACTGGTGTTATTTTAAATATTCTTCATGTGCTGGGTTTATTTGCTCTGTAATCATGTGGAATAACGTAACTCACTGTAAAAATTAACAAATAAATAGGCAGGCTGATCTTCAGCTTTATATAACACACCCACTTGTATTTGAAATCCATTATTAAGCAAGAGCATCAGAAATGATGTTCGGGATCAGCTCATGCCTAAAAAGGGGAGAACATGTTTTTAGAAGCGTTAGAAAAGCAAAATCCCAATTTAATTAATGCCACCCTAGCACTATTTAAACAGGGTAAATTACAGCCCGACACTGCGGTTATTGATGTAGACCAACTGCTCATCAACGCCAAATCAATGAAGCAGGTGGCGGACGAATCTGGGATACGTCTTTATGCAATGACCAAACAGTTTGGTCGCAATCCAATGATTGCCAAACTGCTCATAGAAGAATGTGGTTATGAAGGCATTGTATGCGTCGATTTCAAAGAAGCCCGACTCATGGCTGCACATGGATTGCCCATCGCCAATGTTGGCCATTTGGTGCAACCACCGAGCAATATGATTCATTCATTGGTTGCCAATATAAAGCCTCAGGTTATAACGGTGTATAGCCTTGAGAAAGCCCAAAAGATCTCTGACGCTGCGGTTATGGCTGGGCGACAACAAGGCTTACTGTTGAAGTTTTTCCATAGTCGAGACAAGCTTTACGTCAATCAAGAGTCTGGGTTTGCGCTATCACGCCTAGAAGAAGTCGTGCAGTCAATACAAGATATGCCGGGCGTTTATATCGAAGGGGTAACTCACTTTCCCTGCTTCTTGTACGACTCGGGTAGCAAACAAACCCAACCGACCCCAAACCTAATGACACTATTAGAGGCGAAACAAGGGCTAAATGCGTTGGGGATTCCCTGCAGCCAGGTGAACGCCCCCTCGTCCACCAACTCAGAAACGATCCCAATGCTGGCGAAATATGGATGCACCCACGGAGAGCCTGGCCACGCCCTAACCGGAACGACTCCAGCCAATGCTATCGAGCCACAAGTAGAGCGAATTGCCATGCTGTATCTCAGTGAAATCTCTCACCACCACGCCGACAACAGC
>NZ_JBNGCJ010000417.1:0-5049 GCF_049974785.1 Vibrio genomosp. F10 str. 9ZD137 | reverse complement strand
CTTGGCCGATACCGCCATCAGCGATAGCAGTGTTGCGCCATGCGTTGTGAGAGAATTGAGAATCGATTGAAACACCGATTACTTCAACGCCTTTCGCTTGGAAATCAGCTAGACGGTTATCAAAAGCAATCAGCTCAGAAGGACAAACGAATGTGAAGTCTAGTGGGTAAAAGAAAACAACGGCTTTTTTACCTTTAGTGAACTCAGCAAAATTGAAGTTATCTACGATTTCACCGTTACCTAGAACTGCTGCTGCTGTAAAGTCAGGGGCTTGACGTCCTACTAGTACCATTTTGAATCTCCTAAAAAGTGGTTGTCCAAGCATGTTTGCTTGGGCTTTCGTTTCTACGCGACAAACTATAGTACAAAAGTTACTATAGAAAAAAGCGAATTAAATAGATTAAGTTAATCGATAAAAGCGATGAGCCTTTATCGATTGTTACTTTGACTGAAACTTCTAAAACTATTGATTATATTATGAATAAATGGCCTAGCCTTAAGCAACTGCATTATTTGATCACCTTGCATGAAACTCGTCATTTTAGTGATGCTGCCAATAAGTGTTTTGTAAGCCAATCCACCTTGAGCAAAGGGATTCAAAACCTAGAAGAACTGATCGGTTGTCCATTGTACGAGAAAAAAGACAAAAAAAGTCCTCTTGTTTTTACTCAAGCTGGCGAGATGGTCGTGACTCAAGGGAGGGAGCTGTTAGCAAAAGGACAAGACTTAGTTGAGCTGGGGCAGTTATGCCAAGGGGATACCCTGCAAGGGCAGTTAAAAGTTGGTTGTATTCCGACTATTGCTCCGTTTCTTTTATGTGATTTGGTTCAGGAAGCAAATAGACGTTTTCCTCATCTCAATTTGCTATTACGAGAAGATACCACCACCAATCTGTTGGCCGCCCTGCGTCATGGTGAACTTGATGTTCTCATTCTAGCGTTACCTGTCGATATCGATGGTATGCACAGTAAAATTGTTGGGAAAGATCCATTTAGGATGGTGATCAGTCGTCATCAGGCAGACGCCATTCGAGTGCCAATTAAATATGACGACTTACCCGATGAGTCTGTTTTTCTATTAGAGAAAGAACACTGCTTAACGGAACACGCTGTGTCGGCATGCAAATTAACCGATAAAGAAAAGATCAATCCATTCAGTGCAACCAGCTTGCATACGTTAGTGCAAATGGTGGCGAATGGGCTGGGAACAACATTTATTCCTCAAATGGCCATTGACCATGGCTTACTTGAAAACCAAAATTTGGTCGTTGTTGACCCACCTGGTCAGCAAGCTTATCGAAACATAGGACTTGTTTGGAGACCGAGTACTTCTCGGACATCAACATTTAACCAATTAGCCGATGTTGTCTCTGAGCTATTATAGAGTTTGGTCGTGGCCCCTATTATCTTGTGAACCAGCTAGAAAGCACGGGGCATTCGGCCTGTTTTTTAGCGTTTTATTCTGCTTCTTCAGGATCGCTGTCTTCTTGCAACTCAAGTAAGGTAATAGCGATCGAAACGAAGTCACTGTCGGTAATAATCCCCACCAGCTCGTCACCATCCACAATGGGTAAGCACCCCACCTTATGTTTTTGCATGTACTTGGCGCTTTCTTTTAAACCAGCATGTGGTGATACCGTCATAATCTTAGTGTGCATGACATCATTGAGCGGTGTGGATAGGGTATAAGATTGATCACTGGGCAATTTCTGTAAGCTTGATTCTTGCGCGGCTAACACACCACGCTGCGTAATAATACCGAGTACTTTTCTTTCTGCATCGACAACTGGAATATGGCGAATATCAAGCGCCTCCATCATGTTTTTTGCATCAGACAGGGTATGAGAGCGCAACAGTGTATGGGGGTTGCGGGTCATCATGTCTTCGACTTTTATCATATTCGCCTCCTGCTATTGTCTTTAACCTAACTATAGAAACAAACCAGTAGAATATCTGAGATCTTCCCCCACTTTCCCATGTTATTCGTCATGTCCTTGATCTGTTTCAAATAACAAAGTACCCACTGTGAAGTGAGTACTGACAAAAAGCGTGATTCAAATGACACTGTGTGGGATTACAGTTTGAAAAAGCGCAGTAGAGATTTTTGCTCTTCAACGAGGGCAGAAAGTGCCTCACTGGCTTGCTTACTGATTCCAACCTGTTCAACGTTTTGGTTTACGATATCAAAGGTTATGGAGACATTTTGTGAAATATCCTGAGTCACACCAGATTGCTCTTCTGATGCCGTTGCTACTTGCGTGTTCATATCTGAAATCAAGGTTACCGAATTGGCTATCTCAACAAATGACGACCGCAGCTGTTCACTGATAGACCGCGAGTCATCGACCAAAGACATATTCGATTCCATGTATTGATTCGCTTCCTCAGCCTGTTTTTGTAATCGTGAAATGATTTCCTGGATATCAACCGTAGACTGCTGAGTTTTCGCCGCCAGAGAACGCACTTCATCGGCAACGACAGCAAATCCGCGTCCTTGCTCACCCGCCCGTGCTGCTTCGATAGCTGCATTCAAGGCAAGCAGATTCGTTTGCTCAGATATGGTATTGATGACCTCGACAACCGTACCGATTTCAATAGAGTATTCTCGGAGCTGATTGACAATTTTGGTCGTTTCCTCAATGGAATGTTCAATATTTCGTGACACATTATCAGAAGAGTTTAGAGCTTCTTGGCCTGATGCAACGTTGGAAGTGGCACCGCTGGCGGCACTTTCAGCACCAGAGGCGTTCTGACTTACTTCGCTGGCGGTGCTTGATAGCTCGGTAATGGCGGTAGCAATCTGTTCGACTTGGCTTAACTCTTTCTGTGCGTTATCTTGAGTTTGTGACATGACATCGCCCAGTTGCAGAGTGCTTGAAGATATGTTGTCTGAAATAGAGTGGAAGCTTTCGATAATGCGGCGTAATTCTTTGCGCATTTGAACAATATTGTAATAAATACCGGTTTCACTGCCATCAGTCTGCAGTTCTTCGGAGAGATCCCCTTCAGACACCTCTCGAACCAGTTTCTCAATATCACTAGGTTCTCCACCGACGACCCTTAAAATACCTCTGTATATAAAGAAAGCGATGAATAACGCAAGCAATGTCGCAGCGGTCGACAGCACCAATAAAATGGTTTGAGCACTGTTGAATTGCTCAACCATGCTAGGACCCACTTTATCTTGCTGTTCCTTGGTTTTTAATTTGATCGTTTCAATCGTTGCTGCCGCAGATCCACCGATGACGTCTAATTTATCTCTAATAATGGCATTACGTTGTTGGATGGTTTTAACAATCGACGAAAATGCCTCTTGGTAGGTAGAAAAGGCGGATTGATAATTTTCTAATAACTTGCGTTCTGAGGATGTAGTGATGGCTTGTTTTAATGTATCAGCACGCATTACCATTTGTTTGAATTCAGCGCTCACACGGTCAGCGTCAACTTGCTCATTGCTGACCAGGTATTTCACCGCATAGAGACGCCCGAGTAAGATACTTTCTTGCAATTGCCCAGAATATAGCCCTACAGCACCGGATTTTGTGTCGTAGGCTTCTTGCATTATTGCTGAAAGTGCTTTTCGCATGGCTAAACCAGCAGGGTCTAACTGTGAAGAGACTAAGATATTGCGTTGGTCGATCAATTGCACCACTTGATTGAAGCTGTTTTCATACTCCTTCATTTGGGCGCTGATGTTATCAAATTCTGCTGCGTGATCTGAGTCGAGCTTTAGTTTTTTGGCATCAGCCAGCAATGATATGCTGGTATCCAACCGGGATTTGACCTGTTCTCGAGTTGCATTATTTTGATGTTTCAAATATTTATTGGCGGCTAAACGGGCTTCCAAAATATTAGCTTGAATCCGGCCGGTAAAAACACTGCCTAATGCCAAGCCTCGGTATTGGTTGAACCCTGCATTTGTCGCACTAAAACGAAAATATGAGATGGCCGAAGTGATGAGCAGTAAGCAAATAATCAGCCCGAACCCGTAGGTAAGTTGTTTTTTTAAACGCATTCTGTATTACCCAAATATAATGTTAGTAGGCCCAGCGACGTTGTTTTTATTATGCTTTTTGTTTCATTTTAGAAGAGATAATTAGATTAGACGAATTGATTGCGGCGTTATTTTTTAAGTGATTGTTTTATCATTTAAAAAAGTAACAATTTATTTTGAACGTAGGAACAGCTCTTGCTATTGAAGTGTAGCGGCATATACTAGTCGGCTGCGTAAAAACCATCGCTGATGGTTCTCTTACGGCTAACGGCTCTATGGACTAGAGCAAGTTTCCACTAGACAAGACGATGACCATGCAAGTTTCTGATTTTCACTTTGAACTCCCTGATGAACTGATTGCTCGCTACCCAACAGCAGAGCGTACAGCAAGCCGCCTTCTGCACTTAGATGGCATGAATGGTGCTCTGAATGATCGCGCGTTTACCGATGTTCTTGATTTGGTTGAACCCGGCGATTTGATGGTTTTCAATAACACGCGAGTTATTCCAGCCCGTCTTTTTGGCCGCAAGGAATCCGGTGGAAAACTGGAGGTACTTGTTGAACGAATGCTCGATGAAAAAAGCATTCTGGCTCATGTCCGTTGCTCTAAGTCGCCAAAGCCTGGCACGCGTTTGTTTTTAGGTGAAAAAGACGAATACAAAGCCACTATGGTAGAGAGGCACGATGCCTTATTCGAGATTCATTTTGATTCAGACCAGTCAGTGCTTGAGATATTAAACCGTGTTGGTCACATGCCATTGCCACCTTACATCGACAGACCCGATGAAGATGCAGATAAAGAGCGCTACCAAACGGTTTATAACGAAAAGCCAGGTGCGGTCGCCGCTCCGACAGCGGGTTTGCACTTTGATGAAGAGATTCTAGCTAAGATACAAGAAAAGGGGGGTGAATTTGCTTATGTTACCTTGCATGTCGGTGCAGGGACGTTTCAACCCGTAAAAGTCGACAATATTAACGATCATCATATGCACGCCGAATATGTCGAAGTCCCGCAAGAGGTTGTGGACGCGATTGCAGCGACGAAAGCTCGTGGCG
>NZ_JBNGCJ010000416.1:0-3305 GCF_049974785.1 Vibrio genomosp. F10 str. 9ZD137 | reverse complement strand
AATATTGTTGCGGTCGTGCGCTTGCCTAGTGCGCAGTCGGTACCCAGCACAGCGATTCTTGGGCACTTTACTTGGTGTATTTTTCCACTGAAGGTTTGCAGTTCTTCTTTATTTTTAGGTTTGCGAATATCGAGTATCTCGACATTGTTCTTTATGCTTGCTGCTAAAAAAATGGGGTCGTCTGTTAGAAACTCATGCAGTCCGTTGACGATACTCATCTTCAGCGACATTGCGTTTAAAATGATGTTCTTTTCTCGATCAGATAAAAGCCCGCTTGATGGCGCTATTCCAAAAATGAAGTAATTAGGCGGGGTACTGACTTGAAGCAGAGCTTCGTCCACATTTGCAACAATGGGAATGCCGTTTTTCGCATCATCAAGGACTTCACCGGAATCCAAACCTGCGCAGCTACTGTCAATTATCGATAAGATTCGATAATTGTGTGAGTGCCTGACCAATCCATTTGCCGTTTTTCCGTCAATTTTCCCGAAGTTATCTTCGCAATAAACAATCGCAGTAGGCAGGATGGAATTGACTTGATGACGAATTGGCGTCCAAGGCTTGGAGCATAATAAATGGTTGTCTATGTCTGTTTCTTCTGTTCGAGTCAGTTGGACGATTTTCCACAGTTTTTGAGTAGTGGTTGACATGATTTTAGCCTTGTCTTTAAGGCTTAGGGGGCGACTAAGGAGTGCCGAGATGCGAGTTCGGAAAAGAAAAGAAGTCCCTACTAAGCGGTAGGGAGAATGATCACCGTAACATACTTACTGGATTCTTGTTGGGTTTTATCATTGGGCATTCTAGAATCGACTCGAAATGAGGTTGGATGCATAACGTTTGAACATCATGAATCAGAATGTTTAAAATACATTTATATGAAGAGTGTTCAAATAAAGCTACGTTAGAAGAGCAGCACAATTAAGAACACCATAATCAAGAGCATCCAAAGTCGTCGCAGAACACTTTGAGCATTGGCTGGAATCACCAACAGATGTTTCATTTATGAAAAAATGCTAACAATTTATTAGAAGAGCGGTTAATACGTTGCGTGTGAAGGTCGAATGCGTTCTTTTAGTGTTATGTTGACGGTGTGATCCAATAAAAGGAATGCTCCATGAAAATACTCACAAATATATGTTCAGATAATCTATCCGCAAGTAAGCAGTTTTACGTTGAGCTTCTTGGCTTTAACGTAAAATACGATAGTGATTGGTATGTGCAACTATGCTTACCAGACGATCCTGATATTGAGTATGGAATTATTCAAAGAGATCATGAACTGGTTCCTAAGGATTACCAACAACTGCCCACTGGAATGTATGTGACTTTCGTTGTGTCTGATGTTGATATCATTTATCAAAAAGCAATAGAGCTAGGTTTACCGATTGTACAAAAACCTAGCAATGAGTTTTATGGACAACGCCGGTTTTTAACAAAAGATCCTAGCGGTTGTTTAGTCGATGTATCGTCACCATTTTGATTTTGTAGAGCTAAGCCTAAATCGAGAACACACCAGTCGTTAGGCGACCATCTTAACAATCACATCAACGGGGTATTGATAAACCATGGAAAATGAACAGTTGGAATACGCTGGCTTTTGGGTCAGAGTTGGGGCAGCGTTAATTGATACGTTTTTGCTGTTACTCATTACAATGCCGTTGTTGTATTGGATATATGGAGAGTATATTTTCACCTCAGATGATTTCATCGTTGGAGGTTGGGATTTTTTGATCAGTTGGGTTTTGCCATTTATAGCCACTGTGCTGTTTTGGGTGTATCGTTCGGCAACACCAGGGAAAATTGCGTTGAAACTGCAAGTTGTGAATGCCGACACTGGATTGCCATTAACGCCAGGTAAATCAGTGTTACGATACGTAGCTTACTACGTCAGTATTATACCTCTTTGTCTTGGCTTCATATGGGTTGCATTTAGCAGCAAAAAACAAGGTTGGCATGATTTGATCGCCAAAACCGTGGTGGTTAGAACACCGAGAGCAGGAATCGACCCTGTTGACTTTAGTAAACGCCGTGAATATGAATAGAAGGCTCAGTTATGACTGGGGTTTATTTTTATTGGGCTATTTTTATGTATTAAAAGGCGAGCGTTGATGCTCGCCTTTTTGCATTTAACGTATCGTGCTTTTACCCAAATAAGATTAGGCTGACGTGGCGGCCAAAGCGGTTAAATCGGCTTGTGAATAGGAGTCGGCTCGTGGCCCTTCGGCAATTAAATCGATCACATGAAAGTTGGCCAGGTCGCCAAGTTCCGTGGTTAGGTAACGCCTGAAAGCCTGTTCGTTCGGCCATTTTCCGCGGACGATGTAGCCGTCTTCTTTATCAAAGTCTCCGGTTTCAAAAAATGAGAAATCCGTCATTCCAATATTATGGCAATACAATACGAGATACATGCTTTATCCTATTTTCAGGGCTACGAATTCTTCAGCCACACATCCTGATTGCCTTGAGCTTTCTTTTTGCGTTTTTTCTTACCGGTGCCTTCGGGTTTGGCCATCGGTTTATTGGCCGCTAACCAAGCTTCGCCGATACTTTCGTCGACTTCAAATCCGGCAACCTGTTCACGTTCAAGACGTATTTTGTTCTTCTTTTCTATGATTTTGAAATGATGGTAATCTTCATAATCAATCAACGATAACGCCAAACCGACTTCTCCAGCACGGCCACTTCGACCTATACGGTGCATGTAGTCTGATGGGCTTCTTGGCAAATCAAAGTTGATGACTACAGGCAGTTTTTCAATATCAAGACCGCGAGCGGCAATATCGGTTGCGATTAAGACATCAATCTCACCCGATTTAAATGCTTCAAGTATGCGAGTTCGTGAACCTTGCCCTTTGTCTCCGTGAAATACGTCGACTTCAATACCGCGCTTGTAAAGCTTGTCTGCTAAATGTTCACAGCTGTTCTTCGCGTTGACAAAAACCAGTGCTTGTCGCCATTGGTGCTGCTTTATTAAATGCGCCAATAAGGCGGTCTTTTCACCTTTGTTAACGGTAAACACGCGCTGTACTAGGGTACTGGCATCGCTGCTTTGTAGTTGTATTTCTACAGGGTCGTTAAGAAGTTCTTGAGTGAGCGTTTGTACTTGTTCTGGAAACGTTGCTGAAAAAAGGAGCGTTTGTTTTTTCTTAGGTAGCAGGTCGAGTAATGATGAGAGTTCGTCAGTAAAACCAAGGCTTAACATTCGGTCTGCTTCATCTAATACTAATGTTTTTACTCTGTCGAGCTTGACTGCGTTACTAGAAATTAAATCGAGTAATCGGCCTGGTGAGATCGGAAGAGCGGTT
>NZ_JBNGCJ010000415.1:0-58702 GCF_049974785.1 Vibrio genomosp. F10 str. 9ZD137 | reverse complement strand
GGGCTGTAACGTGGTTGCCGTCTATGGCTCGAGTTCTCCGAAATACACACCACCGCTAACCGATAAGTTGTCGATTCTAAATACTGACATTGATTGTCGCCCTTGCTTTGAGAGAGTTTGCCCTAAACAGCATCTAAAGTGCTTAACGGAGCTCATGCCTGAAAAAGTCATTACCGCGATTCAGCAATTCGATACGATAAAACAAGCTAAGGTCTAATAGGTTAGTGCAATGGCTATGATTGTTCGCTGGTGTTACACCATACTGCTCAGTCTCATTAGCCCCATTTTACTGTGGGGTTTGTATCGTCCGAAAACCAACAAACCACCCTTTGGTAGGCGCTGGAAAGAGCATTTCGGCTTTACACCCAAAATTGACGACAGAAAATCAGGAGTTATCTGGATTCATGCTGTATCAGTCGGTGAAGTGCTGGCTAGTAAGAAGTTAGTGGAGAAGTTGGCAGAGCAGAACCCAGAAAAACGAATATTGGTGACAACAACAACCAGTACTGGTGCTGAACAGGTTGAAAGGATGGGTCATGGCATCATACACCGCTATATGCCGATTGATTTTAACTGGTGTGTTCGAGGTTTTCTTAATGCTATTCAGCCAGAAAAAATGCTCATCATTGAAACGGAATTATGGCCAAATACGCTTCATACTGTTGCCATTAATACTATTCCTATTACCTTGATCAACGGTCGACTTTCTGAGAAATCTCTCGCTAATTATCGTAAGTTAAAAGCGCTAATCCACCCTGCGCTTTCCAATCTCAATTTAATATTAACGGTTCACTCTGATGATAAACATCGCTTTGAGTCGTTAGGCGTACCGAGCGAAAAAATCATTGTCACAGGGTCAATCAAGTACGATGTGACTTTAGATAAAAGCATTGAGCTGCAGGGGGATATTTTAAAGAGCTCTTTTGTTGGCGACAGAAAAATACTGGTCGCTGCGAGCACTCATTCAGGGGAAGATGAACAAATCCTTCAAGCGTTTCAGCAAGCCCAAAAAGAACTGCCGGAGCTATTATTGGTGATCGTTCCACGCCACCCGGAACGGTTTAATATGGTTGCCGAGTTAGTTAAAAGCCAAGGTTTTCAGTTGGCTCGCAGAAGCGACTCTTTAGATCGTATTGAAGAGTCTGTGGATGTTTATTTAGGCGACACAATGGGGGAACTGATGATTATGTTATCGGCAGGTGATCTTGTTTTCATGGGGGGAAGTCTCATTGGGAAAAAAGTGGGCGGGCATAATTTCATCGAACCAGCACTGCTTAAAAAATACTGTTTAACAGGGCCGAGCTATTTCAATTTTTCCGATCTCGCTAATCAGCTTATCGAGTCTAATGCACTTTCAGTCGTTTCTGATGTGCACGACCTTGCGTTACAAATAGTCAGTACCTTATCTAAACCGGAAGCGTTAGTTGAAAAAGGACAATGGGGCTATGGTATAGTTAAGCGAAATCAAGGTGCTTTACATAAAACACTCGAGTTAGTAAGTACTTCCCCAAACATTGAGAAATCATCATGATCAAAACTTTTGTTATTCATGTCAGTAAAGGCTATGAAGAACGCAGAAAGCACATCGACAAACATCTTCCGGAAAGAGGCATAATGGATTATGAGTATATGCTGCGTGGCGATATTGATGATTTGAGTGATGAGATCCGGAATGAGTTTTTTGATGATTCACTAAGATTACCTGAAAAATCATGTTTCTATAAGCACTACCTGGTAATGAAGAAGGTCGTTGAAGAACAGATACCACAGGTGTTGGTGCTTGAAGATGATGCTCTTTTGGTAAAGGGCTTTGATAGTCAACTCAAGCGCATATTGAAAGAAATGGAAGGCAAAACAAACTACTTAGTTAATATTGAAGATGCTGCGAGCTCGGTACCATATTCTTACAGAGAAAAAGATCAGTTAACTTACTTATGTAAGACCAATAAGTTAACGGGTGGTTTGGTTTATGATATATCTTTCGCAAAAAAACTCGTGTCTTATATTGAGTCATCTCCTGTATGTGCGCCTATTGACGGCTTTATTGGAAATGAAAATGATAGATTGGGCTATTCAATTCATTGGTGTCAGCCGCCTCTTGTTTCTCAAGGAAGCAAGAATGGTATGTTTGCCAGTGAATTGAATGGCGCAAAATCTGGGCTGTATATACGATTAAGAAGTGCGATTAAAGACTTTTATAGACGTGATATTCGAAGTCATTTAAGCAGTAAGCAAAAGCGTCTCTTCGATTTTTCAAGTGGTAAGAACGATGGATAAAGCAATAGTTTCAATTGTGTATGGTGACAATGCTACGTATTACAATGGTTCCAAATTTAGCATTCTGTCATTTCTTTCACAGTTACCACAAAGCCACTGGCCTAAGGTTTATATTCT
The DNA here is from genome assembly GCF_049974785.1 of Vibrio genomosp. F10 str. 9ZD137. NCBI lineage: Bacteria > Pseudomonadati > Pseudomonadota > Gammaproteobacteria > Vibrionales > Vibrionaceae > Vibrio > Vibrio genomosp. F10. Next base: position 56,308 of record NZ_JBNGCJ010000415.1, on the reverse strand, counting down.
CACTGAGCAACCTGATCGTTTTTCTGGTTTTCCATTTGAAGTTATGGGACTTACTTGTGACCAAAAAAAAGAATGGACTTGTGATGGTCGATACCACTTTAGGATCAAAAATAGAGGCTTGAAATTTGTCCTAGAGAATGCGGACAGTGACATTGGGAAATTCCTATTTTTTGATGCAGATACGCACTTTAAAACCACTTCAAATACATTGTTCGAGTTAGTCGGAGAGAATGAAGCCCTTCTTTTTTACCCTGAAACTAATATTAATGATGCTCCCTCCAACTCAGAGTATGGGAAATTAAAAGGAAAAAAAATTCCAACGTCCACTGGTATTGATTATGAGCTCCAAACGTCATCTACCATGTGGAATTCTGGTGTAATAGGAGTGAGTCGATCCATGTTGCCTAATATTGAATATGCTGATGATTTAATACTTGGGATGATGGATATCGATTGCCGAGCTCATACGATAGAACAGTTTGCGTTATCGGAAGCGCTCGTTAAAGATTTTAATCTGAATGCCGCACGAGAATATGTTAATGACTATTCAACAAGCGGCCAAAAAGCGTGGGCTAGAATCGTTTTAGAACGTTTTTTTGAAGAACATGGCAACAAGCCTTTTGAAGAACAAGTACGCCTAGCAAAAGATGTCAGCTTTAAGCGCCCTCTTGCTGAGGTGGTTCGAGGGCATATCTACAAGAAGAAAAAGAAACTTCGTAAACTGTTTGGCCTCAAAGAAGAGTAAGATTTGCCTGCATTAGTTTCACTCTTCTTTCAGGGCAATCAAGAGTAATCGAGGGTACTTTCACCGTATCCTTTTTTTATTTCTGAAAAGTCAAAGCTGGCAGCACGAATATGTCCTAGTCGAGCTTCTTTCTCGAATGAGCGTTGAAGGCGATCTAAATTGCTCGCTTTCCAACTATCGCCACTTTGTGTTCGGCACTTATCAAAATCAATAATCCAAACTTTTTTGTCTTTATCGATCAGAATATTGTGAATGTTAAGGTCCGTATGATTAACGTTAACATCGTGCATTTTCCGAATTTGACGACCTATATTTCTTAAGTCACTGTTTGATAACTTCTCATTCGAGAGTATTTTTACCAAATCTTCAGCGTGAGGGAGTTTTTGAACTAAGATATCGGCTTTGTAGGTTAGCCCGTTCTTTGAAACTTTTGCTGCGACTGGAGCTGGAACGTTGACATTATTTTCAGTCAGTAGTTTGAGCAATATCAGCTCTTGAAAAGCTCTCGACGCCTTTAACCCTGTAAACCAGTAGCTATCACGAACCAGTTTTCCAAACAAACCACCGCGATGATAGTGTCTAAGCGCAAGGTCAGCTTTCTCTCCTTTCACAAACCATGTTGTCCCTCTACCTTGAGCGCTGCCGAGTATCGCTTGATTCTCTTTCCAGTAATCAATAGAAAAAGCAGATTCAACATCTTCTGTGAGCATTAAAGGATCATACCAGTACGTTGTATTGTTGATTTGTTTTGTTGTGAACATGAATCACTGTCTCGTATTGGTGGGTTTATGGCATACTAGGTAAAACAGTATATCAAACGCCTAATAGATTGATGAATGATTCATATAGTTACCAGAAAATATTAGTTATTGCTACTCACTGTATCGGTGACAGTTTGTTGATCTCAACGTTTACTCGAAGCTTACGCAATGCATTTCCGAACGCTAAAATTGACGTGCTAGTCAATGCTAGAGGTGAAATGGTTTTTGGCACGAACCCAGATGTGGACTCTTTGGTTGAAATCCCCCCAAGTGCATCACTGAAAGATTATTACAGCATTCTGCAAAAACATGGGCGGTATGATTTGGTCGTGAATGAAATGCTCAATGATAGAACGGCGATATACAGCTTTATTTTTGGTAAGCAGAGACTGGGAGCGATTGATGAATCACTTTCAGGCACTTGGCTTAAGAAGCTTGTTTATAGTCATCATATTACAGAACAACATCGTTTTGAGCATAAAATGAGCCGAGCCGCTCGTATGCTTGAAATCATCGGTGTTGAATGTACACCTAGGCTTGTTTCACCGGAAGAGTCTCTTCCCGATGTGATTCAACAAAAGCTGCCACAGCGTTATATTGTTGTACACGCTCCATCTTCCAATGACATTAAACAGTGGCCCGTTGACTATTGGATTGCAACCATCAGCAGTCTCATCGCATCTGGCTACAATATTGTGCTCTCTGGCGCTAAATTGGAGCGAGATGAAGCGGTTGTAAATCAGATACTCCAAAAAATACCGGAATCACCTCAGCTAGTGAGTGTGTTAGGGCTGCTTACATTGGCACAAACCTCTGCACTGTTGAAACAAAGCGATGGCTTTCTTGGGCCGGATAGCGGGCCTGGACATATGGCATCAGGCTACCCAATCCCCATTGTTTCTATCATTAGCGTTGCGCCTGCGAGTATGTGGTCACCTTGGCCGTATGAACAGCCAATTGATGTCAAAAATAACCTGTATCGAAATGGCATTGGGTCTCAAAGAGTGGCAAATATTCGACTTTTGCAATCGGAACGCAGCTGTGTCCCTTGTTATAAGAACCATTGTAAGATCAGCGATGATGTGTATTCACCATGCCTAAAAGACATTACGCCAGAGCAGGTGATCTCGGCTGTTAAGGAAATGATGCCGTTGGATTCAGTAAATGAAGAGTAATTTATCAGCACCGAAATCCATCTGCATTCTTCGCCTATCTGCCATTGGTGATGTTTGCCATGCACTCTCGGCTGTACAGCGTATTCAAACCACATATCCAGAATGCAAAATCACTTGGATTATGGGAAAAATAGAATCTCAGCTACTGGGTGATCTGCCGGGTATTCAGGTGGTGGTGTTTGATAAAAAACGTGGCTTAAAAGGGATGAAGGAAGTATGGAAAACCCTAAGCCAAACCCAATTCGATTATTTGCTGCACATGCAGGTGGCGTTAAGAGCCAGCGTATTAACACTCGGCATTAAAGCGAAAATAAAAGTGGGTTTTAGCTGGAATCGAGCCAAAGAAGGCCAATGGTTATTTACTAATAGAAAACTACCGCGAACCAATGCCTCGCATGTTCTGGATAATTTCTCTCAATTTGCTCAGTTTTTAGGCTGCCCTCAGCTGGCACCAAGCTGGAATCTTCCTCTTTCATTGGCAGATAAGCAACTGGCAAACGAGCTTTCAGAGCAGGCATACATTGTTATTAGCCCGGCAGCCAGTAAAGATGAACGTAACTGGCTGGTGGAACGCTACGCCGCTGTTGCTGACCATGCGCATCACTTAGGTTTGCAGGTTGTGCTTTGCGGTGCTCCAACCGATAGAGAGCGAGAATTAGCAAAGAACATTACACAGCATATGGCGTCACCAAGTATTAACTTGGTTGGTAAAACGTCACTCAAACAGTTGACGGCCGTCATCGCTAAAGCCAGCGCAGTCATTGCACCTGATTCCGGCCCTGCTCATATTGCAACGACTCAAGGCACTCCTGTTATAGGACTTTATGCCCACAGTAATCCTCGTCGAACTGGGCCGTATAACAGTTTAGATCACGTCGTTTCAGTTTATGATGACGTCGCCGCTGAGCAACACGGTCAATCCGCTGATACCTTACCTTGGGGAACGAGGGTCAAGGGGAGCGATTTAATGCAGCGTATTGAAGTGAATGATGTGATTGAAAAGCTAGAACAAGTACTTGTGCCGAACAATAAAAAACAATAAGGAATACCATGCAAATAGCCATATACCCAGGTACGTTTGATCCGGTTACTAACGGTCATTACGATTTAATCAAACGCGCTGCGAGTATGTTTGATCAGCTTGTTATTGGTGTTGCAGAAAGCCCAAGTAAAGCCACGTTGTTCAGTTTAGATGAGCGAGTGGCTTTGCTTAGAGAAACCTGCCGTGAACTGCCGAATGTGTCTGTAGAAGGGTTCAGTGGTTTGCTTGTCGACTTCGCCACTGATCAGAACGCCTCTATTTTGGTAAGAGGTTTGAGGACTACCATGGACTTCGAGTACGAGTTTGGTTTAACCACTATGTATCGAAGATTAAAACCAGAGCTAGAGAGTCTATTTCTAACGCCCGCGGAAGAGTTCGCATTTTTATCATCAACGCTTGTTCGTGAAGTCGCGATTCATGGCGGAAAAATTCAGCAGTTTGTTCCTGAGTGTGTTCACCAGGCTGTCGTTGCTAAAGTTAACTCAGCAGAGCGTTAAGCCATGATGAATATTCTCGTTTATACAAGAGCGACATTACCAGTTGTTAACTATGGTGGAACCGAACGAGTCATTTGGGACTTAATTTATGCTTTGCACCTTGCAGGGCATAAAGTGACGTTATTGGCAGGCAAAGGGACTCAATGTGACTGGGCAAGAGTCATTGAATATCAACCTAATGTACCGCTACAACAACAGCTTCCAAATGATATTGATGTTGTGCATTTTCATTCTGACCTTGAGCCAATTTCCATCCCTTATATTTTAACTCAGCATGGAAACTCAGACGGCCCCATAGATCCGAATACCGTATTTGTGTCGTCGCAACATGCAAAAAACCATGGTGCGCAGGCTTATGTTTACAATGGACTCAATTGGGACAATTACCTAAAACCTGATCTTAAGGCTAACCGTGAACGTTTTCATTTTCTTGGCAAAGCAGCATGGCGAGTGAAGAATGTTCAAGGGGCCATTGATATCACTAAGAAAGCAGGCGAACAGCTTGATGTGTTGGGCGGGCATCGATTAAACCTGAAAATGGGCTTGAGACTGACACTCGATCAGCATGTGCGTTTTTTGGGCATGGTGGGTGATACAATGAAGTCAGAGGTGATGACGAAATCCAAAGGGCTCATCTTTCCGGTGACGTGGCATGAACCCTTTGGTTTAGCGATTACTGAGAGCCTGTATTTTGGTTGCCCAGTATTTGGCACCCCTTATGGCTCGTTACCTGAATTAGTAACAAAGGATGTGGGCTTTTTGTCTCATGTTGAATCTAATTTGATTAAGGCGGTATCCAGTTCAGAACAGTTTAATGCAATTCGATGTCATGAATACGCCCGAGATGTCTTTAATGCTCATGAGATGGCGAAGGCGTATGTTGAAAAATATCAGCAGGTCATTGATGGGAAGCCACTTAATCCAGACCTAGGTTCGATTATTACTGATTTTAAGCGTTTACCGTATCAAAAATAATAAAGCGACTTCTTATACAGAAGTCGCTTAGCTGTTTATTTATTAGTCTATGTTTATAGCCTTTATAGTATTGACCAAAATATATAGCTAATAACCCACATAAGGGTCGTTTCCATCCCTTCGTGTCTTCAACAGCTTTAAAATCCACATATATTGTTCAGGTCTTGGATTTACAAATCCTTCAACCACTTCGTTCATCACTCTCGCATCGATGTATTCATCGCCCGAGAGATCTTCAAGTGGCGGCTTTATCTCTATCTCATATTTTCCAGTTTCAATATTGTAACTCGCAAATGTAGGGACGATTTTTGCGCGGCTCACTTTTGCGAGTTTACCCAGCCCGGGCAATGTGGCTTTCTCTGTAGCAAAGAAATCCACAAATACGCTTTGCTCTGGTCCGTGATCTTGATCTGGCAGGTAATAACCTAAATATCCGTCTTTCACTGACTTTATAAACGGCTTAATGCCACCACTGCGATCGTAGACTCTTCCACCATATTGCACTCTTTGCTTATGCATTAACCAATCGGTAAATGGGTTCTTTTGGCTGTTGGCCATAGCCGAAACAGGCAGCCCTCTTGAAGCGAGTAATATGGCTGGGATATCAATACACCACGAATGAGGAACGAGCAAAATAGCACTTTGGTTGTTTTTCTGGAGATCTTGCAGGTATTCAAGCCCAATAATGGAAGAGTTTCTTTCTAACCATTTTTTGCTACGAAGACTGATCGCAGGAAAACCGAGTAAAAATGTTCCCGCGGTGACAAGGCACTTTTCTAAAATCGCTTCTCGTTCTTGTTCTGATTTTTCAGGGAAACAAAGGGCTAGGTTGATGCGGGCTTTTTGTACTGAACCACGTTGTTTTTTACACATCTTACGCGCGATAAAGCGAGCGATTGAAACTCGGACTGAATTGGGTAAAAGCGTGAGAGGCAAACCGAATGTCAATCCCAACCAAGTTCCCCAGTGCTTAGGCGCTAAAAACTCCCGTTTAAACGTGGGATTGTATGCTTTAGAGTCGTAATCATTACGTGTATTAGCCACAGTAAAACCTTTGCCTGATAAGTAGCATTTAAGAAAATAAAAATGCGAAGAAAAGAAAAAAGCCAAGCGTTAAGATAAACCCTTGGCTTAAATACAGCAAATGGAAGTGTTAGCTATTTACTAGCTTCATATATTCTGCAACGCCTTCAGCGACGGTTTTGAATGTATGATCGCACCCTGCCGCACGAAGCTTGGTTAAATCAGCTTGTGTGAATTCTTGGTATGCACCTTTAAGATGCTCTGGGAATGGGATGGTCTCCACTTCACCTTTACCGTGGTGTTTAACCACCGCTTTAGCCACTTCATTGAAAGACTCAGCTTTTCCCGTGCCTAGGTTAAAAATACCCGAAGTACCGTTTTGCATAAACCAAAGATTAACAGCTGCTACATCACCAACGTACACAAAATCACGCTGAAAAGTTTCACTGCCAGCAAAAAGCTTTGGGTTCTCACCTGCGTTCATTTGATTGTTCAGATGGAAAGCAACGGAAGCCATTGAACCTTTATGCTGTTCACGAGGACCGTATACGTTGAAATAACGAAAGCCAGTAACTTGAGATAAGGTTTCACCATGAGCTTCTGCATCTTGCCACAAACGGCGCACATAGTTGTCGAACTGCTGCTTTGAGTAACCGTAAACGTTAAGTGCACCTTCGTATTGCTTCTCTTCAATGAAAGTATCCGTTTCACCGTAAGTCGCAGCAGAAGAAGCGTATAGGAATGGAATCTCACGCTCTAAACAGTAGTGAAGCAGCTCTTTTGAATACTCGTAGTTATTGAGCATCATGTATTTGCCATCCCACTCGGTTGTTGCCGAGCAAGCACCTTCGTGGAATATAGCTTCAATAGGGCCGAAATTTTCACCAGACATAATTTGAACCAGGAAGTCATCGCGATCCATGTAGTCCGTGATGTCTAAATCAACCAAGTTCTGGAATTTTTTACCATTCTTAAGGTTGTCGACTACCAAAATGTCGTTAACGCCTTGCTCGTTAAGCGATTTAACGATGTTGCTGCCAATCATGCCAGCGCCGCCAGTTACGATGATCATAACTACTTCCTATCTCTATGATACTTAATGGATGGAGTATAGCACTGCAAAGTAAAGGGGAGAAACGGGAATTTAGTGATGGCAAATGTGGGTAACAAATGAGGTTTAACGTTGCGTTCATCATTATCAGGCAGTAAACATGTGTCGCCGAAAGGATCCTAAATGATCATTTTCGAAGTGATGTTTTCTTTCAACACATCGGCAAATGTTTGTTCCACTCTTGGTTCGCTATTAATTAAATGAACTTCTTTCGGTGGTTTGCAATTCTTTTAATAAACTCGATTAAGTCTTCCTGATTTGCATGGGCAGAATAACCAGATATTGAATGGATCTGCGCTTTAACTGGAATTGACGTTTTATCAATATTGGCACTAGGCTGGATGTTTTGAAGGTAGTTCCCGAGCGTGCCTTTAGCTTGATACACAGCAAAAATAACATCGGCTCGCTTATCAGGTAACACCGCTTTTAAATAAATCAATATTCGTCCACCGGTACATATTCCAGAAGCGGCGATAACAATTGCAGTTTCTTCCGGTTGAGCGAGTCGGTTTACTGCACGTTGGTGCTCGCGATAGTTATTAATAGTAATATACTGATCCAAGGCAAGAGGGTGTCGCCCTTGGGCCTTTTATCCTTGGCTTCTTCACTCCAAAGCTAGCGATGATTGACGATAGTTTTTGTGATCTTAGTGGCCTGTGTAGAATCTAAAATAATAGGTATTCGGTCTGAGATTTGTTCTTTGTGTAAAAGTGATTCGATATTAAAGAGTAACTCTTGTGTGCAGCCAACACTAAATGCAGGAATTAATACTGTTCTGCCATTATGTAATGAACGATGAATAATCTTTAACAAGCGTTGAGATCGGCTTTCAATCGAATCATGAAATTTATTTCCATAATTGGACTCAATAAACAGATAGTCGGCTCGTTTCGGAGAGATAAAGTCAGGAAGAAGTAGTGTTGTTGGGGCCATGATCTCCAGAAAACACGATCACTCTATTATCGATTTTAAACTCAACATAATCAGAGCCGAGAATATGTCCAGCAGGTTGAAACCTTAAGTCTTAGAGATAACACTGATCATTTAAGCATTTCCCTGATCAGTTGAACGATCCTGCAGATGGTTGACAATACCCTTAAGCACTTCTGTTTAAGGGTATTTTTATGCTGTCACACTGGTTAATCGATGTTGACGATTTTGCTAATCCAGAATCTCTTTCTTTGTTCCAAAAAGACCTTCCGCTAGATTGGATAAACCAAGCTTTATCTGAAACGAACAAAGCGAGTATGCGTCGTAGAAAGTTACCTGCCGAACTTGTTGTATGGTTAGTCGTTGGTATTGGTCTATATCGAGATAGACCGATTACAGATGTACTCGATAAACTCGACCTAAAATTGTCTAATTCATTGGGTGAGTCTATTGCACCTAGTGCGATTCCCCTGGCGAGAAAGCGCCTCACCGCTAAGCCTTTAAAGTCATTATTCTCAATCACAGCAAAGCACTGGACACAGTCGGAAGATGCGGGTGATAAATGGAATGGTTTGAGCCTATTTTCAATCGATGGCACACAGTTTAGAACTCACGATAACCCAAGCTTAGCTGAGCATTATCAATATGTTTACTACCGAAAAGACAGGCACACTGAGTACCCAATCGTTCGAATGCGCACTCACATCACTACGCAGTCGCCTTATTCATGATGTGGCTTTTGGGGAAAGTTCTAAAGGTGAAATCAGCTATGCAAAAGATTTAATTTCATCAGCTGTCCCAAATTCATTGACCATTTTTGACCATTGCTACTTGAGCGCAGAGCTTATGCTTAACTGGCAACAAGAACATGGGACAAGTCACTGGATGACGCCAATAAAGTCAAATGTGAAATATGAAATCATCGAGCAGCTCGATGATGATGGGCGAGATCTGATTGTGGAGATGAAAGTCTCTCCCCAGGCTAGAAAACAAGACCCGAGTCTCCCAGAAAAGTGGAAAGCTAGGCTAGCTCTATATCCCGATGACGTTGAACAACAGCCAAATCATATACAAGGGCTGCTGACTTCTCTAACAGATAGAAAATACAGTTTAAAATCATTATTAGACGTGTACTTCGAAAGGTGGGAAATCGAGAATAGTTATGGCGAGATTAAGCATGACATGCTTGAAGATAAAATTCTGCTCCGCAGTCAATCTGTAGAGGGTGTAGAGCAAGAGATATGGGGTATCCTTATCGCGTATAACTTAATCCGTCTGGAGATTAGCCGAATAGCAAAAGAGGCCAAAGTCTCACCACTTAGGATAAGCTTTACGATGGCACTTCGAGATATTCAAGATGAGCTAATGTGGTGTGCTATCGCTTCTCCAGGTTCTATTCCCAAAAAGCTACGAGCTATGAGAGAGCGAGTGAAACGTTATATTTTACCCGAAAAACAAAAACGGCCCAAAGATAGGACCGTTCGTTTTAGTAAGACTCAACACCTTAAATGATAGGTGTTGGGTCTTAGAGATGCGTTACACAGCATGACTTTTCTTGTCTTGATGGCTAGGATTTTTCGATGGTTTAGGTTGGTTGTAGTCGCTGATTAGCTATAGGGGAGCGGGCTGTTCGACGAGATAGCGTGTTGCCAGATAGCACTTTAGTGGGAATCCATTGATGGTAATTCACCGACCTAAGTTGTTTTTTCAGAACGGTAAGTACCTGTTCGGTTTGACCGTGTTGGAAGCCTTGCAACACGAGTGCATCGTTAAGCATTAACGGTAAAAGCGAGCACGTAGCTTGGGTGGCAAATATTGGGCCGCGATAACCTTTGGCGATCAACTAAGGCAGCTGACCAATATCATCTATGCGCTATGAGTTAGTATGACTGCCTTGATATGTGCAATTGAAAACTCAATATCGAGTGTTCGCTTTTGGTCTTTTATCAAAAGATCGCCTCCCTGAAAGAGCCCGTTACTGTACTTTTGGCTCCGTGGGGTAGAACGTGAGCGCGGATTAAAGAAGATTCAAACAAGAGTGAGGGCTCGCTTGATGACGATGACTTGCGCGAAATAGATCGCGATTGCTTGAAGGCTTTCATAAATTAACCTCTTTTCATTAGTCGTTCTTCTTAATTGCCTACCTCAATGTCACTAGGAGGAACCTGACGCAGGCAGAAGGATAAACGTTAATATAAGCTTATTAATAGGGATCCTTTTGATTAATAAGTACATTAGAGCATTTCGATGCATATCCCTTTAAAAGTTGCAGCTCTATAAAACGGATGACTCTATCAAAAGTGAGAGCATCGTTAGCTTTTTCTGGAAGAGCTTTTAAGTTGAATGGGTATATGTTTTTTTGATGTAGAATTTACGGTAGAATGCCGACCCTTATATAACACCTATGCTTGTAACGTCTGAGGATACGTTTAACCCTTGGGCGGTAGCGTACCCAAAATGGATTAATCAAAGTGACAATGCCTTCTCAAGCATCTGATAAGCAATACACGCCACATCAAGAACTCTCTTTTTCAACACCGGTTTTTCATCAACCAAATGATGAAATTGATTTAAAAGAACTCTTTTTGGTAATTTGGAAAGGGAAGTGGACGATCATCGCCACTACTGTATTGTTTTCTATTGTTGCGGTGGCTTATGCACTTAATGCACAACAGTGGTGGTCCTCAAAAGCGCAAATTATGCCCCCGCAACTTCAAGATATTTCAGGATTATCACAACAAATACAGCAATTTCAGCCTGTATTTGATATTGCCCAAGGTGACGGCACTTTATTGAAAAGCGAGGAGCTTTCTGATTTCGCATCACCAGGCAAGTTATTTGGTCACTTTATTCAAGAATTTAATTCGACTAATAATAAACGAGATTTTCTTGATTCTAGTCAAGATTTTCAACAGTTCAAAGTCCAACTTGAAGCAGAAGCAGAAGCAGAAGCAGAAGCAGAAACCACGCTCTGGCTATATGCGGCATGGTTTCAAAAAATTAGCGCAAGCATTGTTGATAAAAATGATGAAAATTCACCTTACGAACTGAGTTTTCAAGCGACTGAAAAGGCAAGTAGTTACTCCTTGATCAATGAATACATCGATTTTATCAGCCAAAAACTCCACCGTGACGTGATAAATAACTTAACCGCGATAATAAGCACCAAGAAGCAAGAGTTATTTCAGCAAAAGACGATGTTAGAGCTTCAAGCTAAAAAGCAGTTAGAGATAGAAATTTTCCGGGCTGAATATGCGCTAGAGATTGCAAAAGCTGCTAATGTGACGAAGCCTATACAAATAAATGATGGGCAACAGTTGTTTAATATTGATATGGGGAGCCTAGCGATTGAAGCAAAAATTGCCGCGTTAAAATCGATTGAGAACCTAGATGTTATAGCGCCTAGGCTTCAGCCAATTAATTCTAAATTGATGATGCTAGAAAATCTAACTGTTGACAATAAGGTTGAATTTGCTTCTTTTCGTTTTATTGGTGACGTAGAAAAGCCGCTTACTCGCGATAAGCCTAAACGCGCATTGATAGCGGTTTTAGGCACCTTACTCGGAGGAATACTTGGAGTGGCAATAGTTTTGGCTCGCTTTGTATTTCGTAAAGAAGAGGATGCATAGTAAAGCTACAGAAATTCCAAAAGGTCTATTTGGGCGGATTGGAGGAAATAGGCAATAACACGGTTTTATAAGGGATAGTGATAAATGCACTGTTTTAAAATAGATAAAAAGTGTCTCAGTTCTACCGTCGCAGCTGAGATGAGCTGGATAATTTTTTTACTTTTTAGGTACGAGCAGTTATGAAAATAACGTTAGAAAATACCCGCATTGGTATTATTGGCTTAGGGTATGTTGGCCTTCCTTTGGCTGTAGAATTCGGTAAAAGGCAGCCAACTATCGGCTACGATATTTATCAAGCGCGGGTTGATGAACTTAACCTTGGCAAAGACTCTACTTTAGAGTGCACATCAGAGCAATTAGCCGCTGCAAAGTATGCTAGTTATACTACGGATCTCAGTTCTATTAAAGGTTGTAATTTTTATATTGTTACAGTGCCAACCCCCATTACCGATGAGAACGTTCCTGACTTAACGCCACTCCAAAAAGCATCAGAGTCTCTGGCTAAAGTAGTTTCTATTGGTGATGTCGTTGTCTTTGAGTCAACAGTGTACCCAGGAGCGACAGAAGAAGTTTGTATTCCAATTATAGAAAGGCATTCGGGGTTGACATTCAACAAGGACTTTTTTGCAGGCTACTCCCCTGAAAGGATCAATCCAGGTGATAAAGTCAACACTCTCACGACTATTACCAAGATAACTGCGGGTTCCACATCTGAAGTTGCTGATTACGTAGATAGTGTTTACAACAGCATTATTACTGTAGGCACTCATAAAGCTTCATCTATCAAAGTGGCTGAAGCGGCGAAGGTGATTGAAAATACACAACGTGATTTGAATATTGCAATCATCAATGAGTTCGCAAAAATATTTAATCGCTTAGACATTGATACCGAAGAGGTCTTAAAAGCTGCTGGTACAAAATGGAACTTCTTACCGTTTAAACCGGGCCTTGTTGGTGGTCATTGCATCAGTGTTGATCCATATTATTTAACCCACAAGGCCAAGGAAGTTGGTTACTCACCTGAAGTTATACTAGCTGGCCGTCGCATTAATGATGGTATGGGTCAATATGTTGCGACTCAAATGGTGAAAAAGTTATCAAGTGAAAAAATTCACATTGATGAATCTAGAGTGCTGATTATGGGTTTCACCTTCAAAGGTGACTGTCCGGATGTACGCAATACTAAAGTGATTGAAATCATTAAAGAGTTAAACGATTTTAATGTTCAAGTGGATGTTTTTGATAACTGGGCTGATTCTAGAGAAGTTGAACATGAATATGGTATTAAGCTCATTTGCGAGTTAGAAGAAGGCGCATATGATGGCATTATTCTAGCTGTTGATCATGATGAAACTAAAACCATGGGTATCGAAGCGATTCGTAAGCTTGGTAAAGATAAACATGTTGTATACGACGTTAAGTACGTGTTTGCTCCAGGTGTTGCTGATATTCGTCTGTAAGGAAAAATACAATGAAAAAATTCGCCTTAATTGGTACAGGTGGCTACATTGCCCCGCGTCACCTTAATGCTATTAAAGAGACTGGCAACATCTTAGACGTTGCTATGGATGTAAACGACTCCGTAGGTATCATGGATATGCACTTCCCAGACTCTGAGTTTTTTACCGAGTTTGAAGACTTTGCTGCATACGTTGAAGATGAAGCACTTAAAGGTAAAAAATTAGATTACATCTCAATCTGTACACCTAATTACCTGCATGCACCACAGATGAAGTTTGCTCTTAAAAATGGTATCGACGTTATTTGTGAGAAACCATTGGTGTTAGACTCTGAAGAGCTTGAAATATTGGGAGTGTATGAGGAAAAATACGGAGCGAAAGTTAACAGTATTCTGCAACTCAGACTTCACCCTTCTATCATTGCATTGCGTGAAAAAGTTCAAAATGCACCAGCTGATAAAGTGTTTGATGTTGAATTAACTTACATGACATCTCGTGGTAAGTGGTACCTAAAGTCATGGAAAGGAGTGAATGAAAAATCGGGCGGCGTTGCAACCAATGTCGGAGTGCACTTCTTTGATATGTTGCACTTTATCTTTGGTGATATAAAAGCAAACGAAGTGCATTATAAAGATGAACAAACAGTCGCCGGCTACTTAGAGTATGAACGTGCGCGGGTTAAGTGGTTCCTATCTATTGATGCCAGTTACCTGCCAGACAATGCTGTACAAGGTGAGAAGAAAACTTATCGCAGCATCATGATTGAAGATGAAGAACTAGAATTTTCTGGTGGTTTTACAGATCTTCATACCCAAAGCTACCAAAATATCCTAGCGGGTAATGGCTACGGCTTAGAAGAAAATCGTGCTGCTATTGAAACCGTAGAAAAAATCCGTGAACAGCAAACGGTTCATGTGCCTGAGCATCACCATCCCTTACTCAGCAAAATCCTTAAGTAGGAGTGAACTTATGAGTTTTATGAAACATGAGACAGCAATCATTGATGATGGCGCTGTGATAGGTGAGGGGGCGCGTGTTTGGCACTGGGCCCATATTTGCGGTGGTGCAAAAATCGGTCAAGGTGTATCCCTTGGCCAAAATGTGTTTGTTGGAAATAAAGTTACTATTGGTGACAATTGCAAAATACAAAATAATGTCTCAGTGTACGATAACGTTCATTTAGAAGAGGGGGTTTTTTGCGGCCCTAGCATGGTCTTCACCAATGTGTATAATCCCCGCTCCCTAATTGAACGAAAAGACCAGTATCTTAATACTATAGTTAAAAAAGGTGCCACGTTAGGTGCCAACTCGACTATTGTTTGTGGAACAACTATTGGTGAGTATGCTTTTGTCGGTGCAGGTGCACTAATAAAGAAAGACGTTAAACCTTTTGCTTTGATGGTCGGAGTTCCTGCTAGACAGATTGGTTGGATGAGCATTTTTGGGGAACAACTTGATTTGCCATTAAAAGGTGATTTAGAAGTTAAGTGTCCAAATACTGATGCTATTTATCGATTAGATGGCTCAGAGCTTAAGATAGTTGAAGAGTAGTAAATAAAATGCAATTCATAGATTTAGAAACGCAATATAAGCACTTAAAACAAAAAATAGACGCTCGCATAAGCGATGTATTAAACCATGGCCAATACATTATGGGGCCAGAGGTTTATGAGTTAGAAAATAAGCTGGCAGAGTTTGTTGGCGTTAAGCATGCTATTACATGTGCTAATGGGACAGACGCATTAACACTATCTATGATGGCATTGAATATACACGAAGGTGATGCTGTTTTCTGTCCTACTTTTACCTTTTTCGCCACTGCTGAAACTATCGCTTTTGCAAATGCAACCCCTGTATTTGTTGACTCAGATGAGACAACTTTTAATATTTGTCCACAGTCACTAGTGAGTCAAATTGAAAAAACAATTTCCGAAGGAAAACTGGTTCCTAAGGCCATCATTACTGTAGATTTATTTGGTTTGCCGGCAAACTATCCAGAAATTGAGGCAATTGCATCGAAATATGATTTGAAGTTAATTGAAGATGCAGCTCAAGGCTTTGGTGGCTCAATCAACGGTCAAATGGCGGGATCTTTTGGGGACATTGCTACCACGAGCTTTTTTCCTGCAAAACCGCTAGGCTGCTATGGAGATGGTGGTGCTATTTTTACCAACAGCGATGAGTATGCGAGTCTAGTTCGTTCCTATCGAATCCACGGCAAGGGAGGAGACAAATACGATAATGTTCGCATTGGCGTGAATAGTCGTCTGGATACAATTCAAGCTGCGATACTTCTTGAAAAGTTAACAGAATTCCCTACTGAAATGGTTGCGAGAAACTCGTTAGCTGAACGCTATAAATCTGAATATTCCAATTTGTACCTCACTCCAGTGGTACCTGAAGGTTATGTTAGCTCCTGGGCTCAGTATACTTTGCGTAGCAACGACCGTGTGAGTTCAATGCAGAGTTTCTCGGAGCGAGGCATTCCGACAATGGTCTACTACAGGACATGTATGCATGAGCAAACGGCGTTTGCACACTTGTGTTATAAAAAAGGCGACTTTCCTGTTGCAGAAAAATTGTCGGGTGAAGTTTTTAGTATACCGATGCATGGGTATATGGATCGTCAAAAATGAAGCGTGGGCTAGTAGGAAATAGCTTTATTTATTTGTTTTCCAATATACTTAATGCCGCTATTCCTTTTCTTCTGTTGCCTATTCTTACCAGAATATTAGACCCTGAAGGTTATGGTATGGTAACTATGTTTACTATGACAGTTACCATTTTGGGGGCATTTGTCGGCCTAAGTGTGAATGGTGCTGTCAGCGTAAAGTACTTTAAACTTTCTCACAAAGAGCTTTCAGAGTATGTTACTTCCGCATTTCTAGTCCTAATATCTAGCTTCATAGTAATATCTTTGGTTTTATTGCTTTTAGGTGATTTGGTATCAAAGTATATACTTCTATCGAAAGAGTGGATATTAATAGCCTTGCTTGCTTCCATGCTCACTTTTGTTATTAATATCTGGCTGGTTCTGCTCCAAGTTAGGCAGGAAGCGGTTAAGTATGGAATGTTTCAGATTTCTTATACATTGATAAATATTATTTTGTCTTTATGTATTCTCTATTACTATAACAGCTCGTGGGAAGGTCGAGTTTTCGGAATATTTATTGCTTCTGTTATATTTTCAGTTATTTCAGTGTTTTTTCTTTTAAAGAATAGCGATATTGGATTTAGCATTAAGTTGTGCTTTTTTAAAGATATACTTAAATTTGGTATACCTCTAATTCCTCATGCGATATCTGCAATAGTGCTAGTTATGGTAGACAGAATAATCATTGCTACCCTTCTAGGTGACTATGCAGTTGGTATATATACCGTTGGATTGCAGCTAGCAATGGGGATGGCTATTATAGCTGATGCCTTTGTTAAGGCGTATGGACCATGGATTTACAAACTTTTGAGTCGCGAAGACAAACAAAGTCGCCAGATAGTAGTCGGAGCAACGTATGTGGTGTTTTTGATGTTTACGATAATAGTAATACCAGCCTATTTGACTTTAAACTTAATATTCGAGTACCTGATAGGTGAAGAGTATCATTCTACAATGCAGTTTATAATTTGGTTCCTGATAGGTAACGCATTTACCGGAATGTACTATGCGGTAGCCGGGTTTTATTTTTTCTCTCAAAAAACGGGCTGGTTATCTTTAGTTAGCGTATCTTCTGGTATATTCTCAGCTGTTCTCACTTATTTTTTAGTAAAAGACTATGGCTTGCTAGGTGGTGCAGTTTCTTTTGCCATAAGCAATAGCTTTATGTTTTTGTTAGCTTTGTTTTTGTCGCCTAAGGTGATAAGACTACCCTGGCATAGTGTCCAAACTTCAGTTGTTTTATTTATAAGAGAGTTACGTGGTGAAAATATTAGCATTGATCATTAGTAAGGCTTTTTTAAAATTTTCGTACTATTACTGGTATTGTATTTACTACCCATATAGAGATAAATATCTATTACCGCAAACTTTTAAATTCAATGGTGTATATATACTATTTTATGGTGATGGAAGCATAAATGTGGGTGAGCACTCTTATATTGGGGACTTTTCAACTGTTCAGGCAGTGAAAGGTGCAAATGTCAATATAGGTTCTCATTGCCAAATATCGCATAATGTAAGAATCTATACTCAGTCAAACATAGCCAATACTGATTTCAGTAAAGAAGTGAAAATGAAGACTGCCGATGTCAGTATAGGTAGTTACTGTTGGATTGGGGCTAATGTCTTTATCAATCCGGGGATAGAAATAGGTAACAACTCGGTAGTAGGGGCTAACTCGGTTGTTACTAAGAATATACCAGAGAATGAAATATGGGCGGGCGTGCCTGCAAAACTCATTCGGAAGAAGACAATTTAGCTTAGGTGCTTATGTCTATAATATTTTGTTTTTATTGAGAATTAAGGTAGTAAAATGTTAAACAATAAAAATGTACTTATCACAGGTGGCACAGGTTCGTTCGGCAAACAGTTTATTAAAACGATCCTTGAACGTTATTCTGATGTACGAAAAATAATCATCTATTCTCGAGATGAGCTTAAACAGTTTGAAATACGTCAGCAATATCCTGCAAGTCAATATCCTCAACTACGCTTTTTTATTGGCGATGTCCGTGATCAGCAAAGAATGATTCAGGCATGTGAAGATGTAGACGTTATCATTCATGCAGCAGCAATTAAGCAAGTTGATACGGCTGAGTACAATCCAACCGAATGTATTCGTACTAATGTTACTGGTGCTGAAAATGTGATCAATGCCGCACTACAGTGCGGTGTGCGCGATGTTGTAGCACTTTCGACGGATAAAGCTTGTGCACCTATAAATTTGTATGGTGCGACCAAATTGGCATCTGACAAGCTCTTTACTGCGGCTAATAATATTCGAGGTTCGAAAGATATTCGTTTTAGTGTTGTACGTTACGGCAATGTTATGGGATCCCGTGGCTCTGTTATCCCGTTCTTCTTAAGTAAGAAACAAGAAGGTGTATTGCCTATTACTCACAAAGATATGACTAGATTTAACATATCTTTGCAAGATGGTGTAAATATGGTGATGTACGCGCTTGAAAACCATTTAGGTGGTGAAATATTCGTGCCTAAAATCCCTTCCTACAAGATTTTGGACATAGCCAAAGCCGTTGCGCCAGAGTGTGAGACTAAAGTAGTTGGGATTCGTCCAGGGGAAAAGTTGCACGAGGAAATGATCACTGATACCGATTCTTTAAACACTATTGATTTGGGTAAGTATTATGCAATTCTTCCTTCTGTATCGCTGATCTATTCAGAAGATGAGTACATGGCTCACCATAAAGCGGAGAAAGTTCCCTTTGGGTTCAAGTATAATTCGGGTACAAACACCGACTGGGAAACGGTCGAAGGTTTGCGAGAATTGATTTTAGAACATGTTGATCCAAATTTTTCAGTGTGAGTGTGAATGTGATTCCATACGGAAAGCAAGAAATTACACAGCAAGATATCGATAGTGTAATTGACGTATTACAGTCTGATTTTCTGACACAAGGACCGAAAGTTCCTGAGTTTGAAGGTTTACTCGTGGCTCATACAAAAGCAGAACATGCTATAGCTGTAAACAGCGCAACGTCTGCGCTTCACATTGCATGCCTTGCTCTCGGATTGGGGCCGGGTGACTATTTGTGGACCTCGCCAACAACCTTTGTTGCATCTGCCAACTGTGGCTTATACTGTGGAGCAGAGGTAGATTTCGTTGACATCGATCCAATCACCTACAACATGTGCCCTTTAAAGCTCGAAGAAAAGCTCATTCAAGCTCAAGCTGAAAATAAGCTACCAAAAGTAGTTGTTCCAGTTCATTTATGTGGCCAACCATGTGACATGCAAGCGATTCATAAGTTAGCTAAGGAGTATGGCTTCAAAGTTATTGAGGATGCTTCACATGCGATTGGAGGAGCCTATCAAGACCAGCCTATTGGAAACTGCAAGTTCTCAGATATCACAGTGTTTAGCTTTCACCCAGTAAAAATCATTACAACAGCTGAAGGTGGCGCTGCGACGACTAATGACAAGTATCTGGCTGAAAAAATGCGGTTACTTCGCAGTCACGGGATCACCCGAGATCTGGAGCAAATGGAGAATGAAAGCCATGGCGGGTGGTATTATGAGCAAGTCGATTTGGGCTTTAACTATCGGATGACAGAGCTTCAAGCCGCGTTGGGCGTTTCACAGATCCTGAGGTTAAAGCCGTTCGTTGGTGAAAGACATCGCTTGGCTGAGCGCTATAACCATTTACTTGAAGCGTTGCCAATTGTGCTACCGTATCAAAGTGTTGACTCCTACTCTGGATTGCATCTTTACGTTATTCGTCTAAAGCTAGATGAAATTTTCCTTACTCATTGTGAGGTATTTGATAGGTTGAGAAGTAAAGGTATAGGGGTTAACTTGCACTATATACCAGTCCACACTCAGCCTTACTACCAAAAAATGGGCTTTCAATGGGGAGATTTCCCTGAATCTGAAAAATACTACCGCGAAGCGATTTCCTTGCCTATGTTCCACTTGATGACAGAACAACAGCAAGATGAAGTAGTTCGAGTTTTGTCCGAGATTTTGGAGGGAGAATGAGAGTAGCAATTATTCCTGCACGGGGAGGTAGTAAACGTATACCGCGAAAGAATATAAAGCTTTTTCATGGTAAACCAATGATCGCATACTCAATACAGGCTGCGTTGCAATCAGGGTGTTTCGATAAAGTGATTGTTTCTACTGATGATCAAGAAATAGCCCAAGTTGCTCGTCAGTATGGTGCGGAGATCCCTTTTATTCGTCCGGCAGGCATATCAGATGACTACGCAACGACTATAGATGTTATTAATCATGCGGTTAAGTGGTGTGAAGCAGAAGGGTGGGCTATCGACGCAGTGTGTTGTCTATATGCTACTGCTCCATTCGTTCAGCCAAAGGATCTACAAAAAGGGCTAGAGAAGCTCGAAAGTGAACCACATTGTAAATATGTCTTCAGCGCAACTGAGTTTCCTTTTCCAATACAGAGGGCAATTAAGCTTTCAAGTGATGGGGAGGTAAGCATGTTTTCTAGTGAATATGAGAAGACTCGTTCACAAGACTTAGAGAACGCTTATCACGATGCAGGGCAGTTCTACTGGGGGAGAAAGAATGCTTTTCTTAATCGTGATTCCTTTTTTTCTTCCCACTCTAAAGTTGTGTTGTTACCCCGCGCTAGGGTTCAGGATATTGATACTAAGGATGATTGGGAGTTTGCTGAGCTACTGTACTCCTTGATCGAAGCATGAATAGTATGAAAATCATATTTCGAGCGGATGCATCGACAATGATTGGTACAGGACATATTATGAGGTGTCTTGTCGTTGCCGACGCGTTGAGAGAACAGAACTACGCCGTTTCTTTTGCTTGTATTCCTCAGGAGGGAGATATGATCCCTTACATAGAGAATAGAGGCTATGAGGTTCTTACGCTTTCTGCTAGTTCTGACTTGCCAAATGTTGATGAATTAAATTATTCGACTTGGTTGCTTCAGTCAGAGAAAGATGACGCTATTGAGTTTGCTCATCTTGTAGGCTCGGCAGAAATTGTAGTTGTAGATCATTATGCTATTGGTAAGACTTGGCACAAGCAAGTTATTAACCAGTTGAATTGCTTCTTGGTTGCTATCGATGATCTTGTTCGAGAACATCATGCAGATCTGATTATAGATCAAACTCTTGGAAGGACACCTGAAGAGTACAGTGGCAGGGGGAAAGTCCTTTCTGGTATCGACTATGCTATGGTTGCGCCAAAATTTTCTAAGCTTAGATCTCAAGCAGTAAGTAAAGTATTTAATGATAAAAAGCCCAAAATACTCGTCTCGATGGGGGGGGGGATCAGCAGAATGCGACTTTGCAGTCGCTTCAAGCTTTGGTCGGACAGGTTGATGCTAATTTTACAGTTTTACTTGGACCTAGATCACCTCACTTTCAAATCGTAAGGGATTGGTGTGCTCTACATGAAAATATAGAGCATAAAGAGTTCGAGAGCGATATGGCTCGTTTGATGCTTGAACACGATATAGCCATAGGGGCTCCTGGAACAACTAGTTGGGAAAGGGCTTGCTTAGGTTTACCCAGTATCCTCATTCCACTTGCAGACAACCAAAAGACAGTCTGTGAGCAGCTTTTAAAGTGTGATGCAGTATTGACTGTATCACTAAATGAGATTGGCAACTCACTCTTAAATCAATATTATGAACTTGTATCTCGATGGGCACAGTATCATGCCAATAATCTCAAGTTGTGTGATGGATTGGGTACGCAAAGAGTTGTAGTTGAAATGCGTAAGAATTTTAAGCCAAAAGCATCAATAGACTTGAGCCTTCGACAAGCTACGCAGAACGATATCAAAATAGTATACGACTGGCAGAGTCATCCTAGCACTCGTAAGTTTGCACTGAATACTGAAGTTCCGTCGTGGGATTCACATTATAGATGGATGAGTCAAAGATTAGAAAGTAAATGTGACTATTTTTATATCATCTTCGATAGCGGCTCGGGAGATAAATTGGGTGTATTAAGGTTGGATTTGACTGAGCCTGGTAACTATTTAATTTCAATTTATGTTTCACCTGAGCATTATGGTCGAGGAATTGCTTTAGCTGCATTAAACATAGTAAGTGAGTTGCATTCCGATAGGACCCTTCATGCCACAGTGTTGGAAGAAAATACGGCTTCTCATCGGTTATTTAAAAAAGCGAAGTTTATACAAATAGATTCAAGAAATTACATTCGCTACGCAAGTTAAGAGACATAGAATGACATATATTACAATAGACGGTCGAAAAATCGGTCCAGAATATCCACCTTACATAATTGCAGAGCTTTCAGCCAATCACAATGGTGACATCAACCGTGCTTTTCAAATTATGGAAGAAGCAAAAAAGGCGGGTGCTGATGCGATTAAGTTGCAGACATATACGCATGAAACTATAACGATTGATAGCGATAGTGAGGAGTTCCAAATACATGGTGGGCTGTGGGATGGTAAGACACTCTACAAATTATACGAAGAAGCTCACATGCCTTGGGAATGGCATGAGCCGCTTTTCAAGAAAGCTAAAGAGTTAGGTATAACAATTTTTAGTTCACCATTTGACTTCACTGCCGTAGACCTTCTAGAGCAATTGGATGCACCAGCCTATAAAATAGCTTCTTTTGAAATAATCGATTTGCCGTTGATTAAGAGAGTAGCTCAGACTGGAAAGCCTATGATTATTTCTACGGGTATGGCTAATAAAGAGGAAATCGCTGAAGCGATTAAAACGGCAAAACAGAATGGCTGTACTGAGTTAGTAGTTCTACATTGTGTCAGCGGCTACCCTGCCCCAGCAGAGCAATACAACTTACGGACGATCAATGATATAAGTGGTAGATTTGGGGTTATTTCGGGTTTGTCAGATCATACAATCGACAATGCAACAGCAGTAGCATCTGTGGTTTTAGGTGCTAGTGTTATTGAAAAACATGTAACCTTGGATAGAAATGGTGGTGGTGCTGATGACAGCTTTTCAATTGAACCGCCTGAACTTTACGCGTTGTGTAAAGATGCTTCAACAGCTTGGAAGTCCTTGGGAAGGGTAAACTATGAACGAACAGAAGCAGAAAAAGGGAATGCTAAGTTTCGTCGCTCACTCTATATCGTAGAAGGTGTAAAAAAAGGGGAAGTGTTAAGTAAAAAAAACATTAGAAGTATACGGCCTGGTTATGGCTTAGAACCTAAGTACTATGAAGAAGTGCTTGGTAAACGAGTAAAGATAGATCTTTCTAAGGGGACAGCTCTTTCTTTTGATCATTTAGAGAAATAATGTAGCGATGAAATATTGCAAAAAATGTTTGACAACTGACCTGAGGCCAAATGCTTTATTCAATGATGGTGTATGCATTGCGTGTCATTATTCTACGGAAGACCTTCGAAGCAATGCTCAAATAAAGCTCAAGATCTTACGGGAAAAAATCAAGACTAGTAGAAGAAAGCAGCGTAATAAAGAGGCATACGACTGCATAGTTGGTGTTAGTGGTGGTAAAGATAGTACACGCCAAGCTCACTGGGTTCGTGATCGTTTAGGCTTAAGGCCTTTGCTGGTTTGTTGCGCCTACCCGCCAAAACAAATGTCAGATATTGGAGCTCAAAACTTAATAAACCTTATTGAAATGGGGTTTGATGTCATCGCGGCAACACCAGCTCCTCAGACAGCAGCTAAGTTGGCACTGGAGTCATTTCAACAATTTGGCAATGTGTGCAAATCGACTGAAATGTCTTTATTCTCAACAGTACCTCGCCTAGCAATTGAACTTGGTGTAAATACGATCTTTTGGGGTGAGAACCCTGCGTTACAAGTTGGAGATTCTGCTGTGGAAGGGTTTGATGAGTTTGACGGTAATAACCTGAGAAAACTTAATACCTTGACAGCGGGCGGGACTGAATGGATAAAAGAGGCAGTTCCTCATTCTTACTTAGGCGAGCACTATTTTTATCCGAATGAAATAGAGTTCGAAAGGAAAAAGATCAATATTTTCTACTTAGGCCCTGCGTGGGATGATTGGAGCAATGATGACAACTCGATATACGCATCTCTTCAAGGGTTAACCTTGCGTCCAGGAGAAGAGCGAGAAACTGGTGATCTATCAAACGCCTCAATGCTCGATGAGGAATTCACCAACATTAATATGATGCTTAAATATTACAAGTTTGGTTTTGGTCGGGCAACGGATACAGTTAACGAAAAAATACGTTTGGGCAAACTCAGCCGAGAAGAAGCAATTAAAATTGCAGAACAATACGATGGTGTTTGTTCAGATAGAATTATCAATAATTTTTCTAGGTATGTTGGTATCTCAGAGACTGAGTTCTGGAATATTGCGAATCAATGGGTTAATGGTGATATATTTGATATCCAAGAAGGTAGGCGTCCTATCAGAAAGTTTAAGGTAGGAAGCGATTATGAAGGTTAACATCTTAGATATTGGTTCTGGTAATATTAGCTCCATTCAGTCTTGGCTCGAAAACTCCAATATTGGTTCTCAAGTCGTAAACAGCCCTAGTGGAATAAATAGTGACTTACTTATTTTACCTGGAGTAGGGTCTGCGGGATCATATATGAAGCGTTTGAAGGATGGTAGGTTTGATCAAGCCATCTTAGAACATCTAGATAAAGGATGTCGCCTGTTAGGCATTTGTTTAGGTTTTCAAATTATGTCGAATTGGTCAGAGGAAGACGGGGGAGTCAAAGGGCTCGGCATCATTTCTGGCCGCGTCGAAAGGTTGCCGCATAATATGTCTCACAATAGTTGGGAGGCCATTAACTTTAACAGAACTAAACTGCTAGGGCAGAGTTTAAACAACAAGATGAACTACAGCAGGAAGCGTATTTTGAATGGTCGTGTTTTTTATAATCATGAGTACGGGTTTGTTAGTGATGACAAAGAAGCGTATACGGTGCCTGTCTCTAAACAACTAGAACAGTACAGTGGCTTTTTGGTGAAAGATAACGTTATTGGTATCCAATTTCATCCTGAAAAAAGTCAACGAACAGGTGCTGAATTAATATCAATGATTATATAGGCACAGAATTTATGCGAATTGGGTCAGTAGTACTATTTTACGAACAGTTTTGCCTCCAGTCCTATAATTGGGAAGCAAAGAGGCCGCTAGGTGACTTACAAAGGGTCTTGGACTCTTTAGAAGAGTATCAATGCGATGAGATTGCGATTATTCGTCCTGTCAGGTTCAATAATAACAACTATCAATCAGATGTAGAACATCTTAAGTCTGTCAAAACAATGACTCCTATTAGTTTTGGGGGAGGGATTCGCTCGGTTGAACACTTGATGTTGTTAAAGGGAATACCTGTCGAGCGCTTAGTGTTTTCTTCCTCTTTTTTGGATAAAAACAAGCAGTTGATTGGAATGGCAACTCAACTTTTTGGTAAACAAGCCATACAGTGTCTGTTACCTATGGTTAAAAATGATGATGGTGTGTTTGTCTACCGTTCAGACAAAGAAAATTTTATCCCTATAAATGAGATAGATCTCGATTTTATCGAGCAACATGCTAATGAAATTATTGTCGTAGACACTCAGCATGAAGGCTTACATGATGAGTTTGATTGGGTATTAGTTGATGAGCTAGGCTTTGCTGCAGAAAAACTAGTTGTAAGCGGGGGGGTCGGGTATCAGACAGTTAAAGAAGCGAAGAAGCGAAACGTCGCTTCTGTGCTAATTGATAATAAAGTTCTTCACAAAGAAACGTCTGTAATAGGTTATAGAAATGCAGCAACAATGTCCTAAGTGCTTATATCCAGTTAGTCATCCCTTTGGAATAGTCATCTCTGATTCGAGTTGCTCTGGTTGCAAAACCCATGATGAAAAATACTCGATTGACTGGAGTGCTAAGAGGGAGAAGTTAGAGAGTTTAATCAAACCTTATAAAAAAGCACATAGTCAATACGATTGCGTGGTTCCTGTTGTCGGAGATGCAGAAGATTTCTATACTTTGTCGCTAGTATTAGAGCTAGGTTTGGCTCCTTTAGTGGTTTGCGTCAATGATTACTTTAAGAATGACATTGGCTGGAAAAATCTTCATCAACTCATAACTTATTTTGACGTTGATTCATTCACGTTCAATCCTGATATGCGTGTATATAAAGATTTAGTACGTACATCTTTAAGAAAATTTGATCATATTCTATTACCATTTTTACAGCTACATACATCTTTTCCAGTTCATGTGGCCTATGAAAGAAAGATACCACTTATCATCTGGGGGCAGAATCAAGCCGTTGAGCAAGTTGGAAAATTCTCTCATTTTGACTGCGCGGAAATGAGTCGGTGGAGTCGTCGTGAGCATGATCTATTTGGCAAAGAAATAGAGACAGCTATAGGAAACGGAGCCCAAATAAATGAGAGGTGTTTGAATTATTACCGCTACCCAAATACAACCGATCTGGGCCGCAGGAAAGTTAGAGGTTTGTACCTTAGTAACTACTACAAGTGGGATCCGTTAAAGCAAAACCAAAGTGTTACGGACATGGGCTTTATACCTCAGCGAAATACCAGTTCTTTTGATGTATATGAGCGAGCAGGAAGCTCTGTTTATTATGATTTCCACGATCTCTTGAAGTATAAAAGGCAAGGGTATAGGAAAGTAACTGACCATGTAGCAAGAGAGATACGGCATAAACGACTTCTTACGACTGAAGGTCAAGCTATAGTAGATTTTTATACTCAATCTAAAACAGATGTAGAGCCTTTTTTTAAATGGCTGGGTGTTACAAAAAGCGGTTTAGATTGGTACAAAATGCATCGGTTACAGAATATGTTGCATCTAATTGGCGAGCCTTTATCAAACGAGATTACCCTCCCGAACTCGTTAGCACCGTTGTTAAATGATGGACAAGTGCAAAGTGAGAAACACGTGATTTTCGGTAAAGGCCTACACATATAAATGCTGGGTGTTGTTACTTGGCTGAATGCATGATATGCCTCCGATATTCTGTTGATAACTTATAATTTTATGGAAAGGTTTACATTCGCTTATGAGAGAAGTGGTATCAGAAGTCTATACATTAGTTGAGAAAGAATCTTTAGTCTTAGAATCACAGTTTATTCAAGTCAACGATGATAAGATCGTGGCCGATACAGTGTATTCTGCTATTTCCCCTGGTACCGAGAAGGCTGCTTGGTTGGGGAAGCCGCCCTTACGTCCGAGTATACAGTATCCACGATTACAAGGTTACTGTAACTTGGCTAGAGTCAAATGGGTTGGCGACAATGTAGAAGGTATTCAGATTGGAGACTATATCCTTACACATCAGTCACATCGAAGTGTAGTGGTTGTCAATAGGGGAGATATTCTTGCCCGGTATTCTCAATTGGATGAAGCTGAGCAAAAAGATATCTGTCTTACTTACTTGTATCACCTTGGATATAGCGCTCTGAAAAAAGCAGAGTATTTTCCAGGGCATAAGGTTGCAGTAATTGGCTGTGGAGCATTGGGCTTTACAACGTCCGCATTACTAAAATCGTTTGGCACTAGACCAACAATAGTGACAGGCAAAGCTGAGCTAGTTAATGGACAGTTCGTTGACGGTGGAGTCGATGTTTTGGACAAGAAGGAAGTTCTTTCACCCGCTGATAAGGCTTCGTTTGATATCGTCATTAATACTTCTGATTCATGGGAAGATTATGTTAATGGACTTGAATTACTTCGAGCAGGTGGAACGTGTGTGCTGTTGGGTTTCCCCGGCCGAGGCGAAAACCCACCAAGCTTTAATCCTTTAGATTCTCGATTGATGTACGATAAGCAGCTTTCACTGCATTATGCTGGTTATGTGTGTGAATCGGATATAGATATGCAGGATGTAAGATTTACATTGAAGCGCAACATGAGTTACCTAGCCTCACTTGTCTTAGAAAAGAAGTTGTCTACAAATGCATTAAAGCAGTTAGTTGTTTCATATGATGAACTGGATAAACTCTATGAGTTTTTGATCGAGCGTAAGACTAACTCGTTAACGGGAATACTAAAATGGCTTTAAAAGTTGGGATTGTAGGTTGTGGGCGAATGGGTGCTTTGCGCTCTAATAGATTACAAGGAGTTTTACCTCCTGGTTGGCTTCCTGTTTCTCATATGGAGTCTGTTATTGAGTCCCCACAGGCCTACGTAATAGGTGTTGCAGATGTAAGTCAATCATCTTTAAATTATGTAAAAAACGAATACGGCGTTGAGAAGACATACACCGACTATTCCGATTTACTAAAGAACGATATTGACATACTTACATGCGCAACTCGTACTCCAAATAAAGCAGATATACTGACACAAGCTATTGATGCTGGCATCAAAGGTATCTATGTCGAGAAGCCGTTGTGTAATAGTTTAAAAGAATGCAACACGATCTTGTCCGCAGCAAAAAAAAACAACGTTCTCCTTTCATACGGCGTTAACCGTAGGTTCCACGCTACTTACCTGAAAGCCAAAGAAATCGCACAATCGAGAGAGTTAGGTGAGTTAGTCGAAGTACGAGCAGACTTTGGCTTTTCACCTCTAATGTGGACTCACCCACATACTTTTGATCTACTTAATTTTTTTGGAGGCCAACCCACAGCTTTGAAGGCGTTACTGCAAATTGAAGGTGATGTGGTAAATTACGAAAAAAAAGTCGTAGATGCTGACCCTAAAATAGTTAGCGTAGAAATTGAATATGAAAACGGTGTGCTCGGTAAAATCAGTAAGTGTGGCGGAAACATAGTTACATTAATGCTCGAGTACGGTGTTATTATTGTTCATGGTGATGGTGCAAACTTACAAATTATGCGTCGTCCTAGTAAAAACTCTGAGTACTTTACCGACCAGACTTTTGTCAACCCGATGGGGAGCCGAGGGGCAACTGTGACAGCAATTGATGATTTGGTGAATGCTTTAACAGAGAATAAGCGTTTGAACTACATATCCGATGTTGATATTCGTAACAATATGCTATTGATACTTGGATGTGTTTGGTCTCAACTAAATGACTCATCTAAAATAGAACTCAAAGATATCCCTGAAGAATTAGTGCTGACGGGGCGTAGTGGTGAGCACTTTGCTTAGTTCTCTTAAAAATAAGATTCAGCAAATTCTTGTTTTTTTGCTAAGACTAGATACATTATTTGTATTGCTAAAGAAACATGATAAAGACAAATATTGTATTTTACTTAGTTGCCATGATGTAGACAGAGCTTTAATTCAGAATCAAGTTTACCACTCACCTTTGTTTATGGGGCTGAAAGTAGCTTTAAAGACGGAAAATATTTCCTATTATGAGCTCAGTAGCCCTCTTGGTGTATTAAGAAAACACCAGTTAACTAAAGGGTGTTTATCTTTTAATTACCTCATACTGCTAATAAAAGTATATACGTTGATACTTTCAAAATTAACTAAAAAGACTTCACTGGATATTAGAGTGGAGTTGGAAGGTGTTATATATAAACGTATACTGAAAAACTTAAATATCGACATTGTTTTTGCTATAGATCCGCCACATGGGTTGTGTAGTGCGTCCAGAGAGAACGGGATTAAAGTGGTTGAGTTGATGCATGGTAACAATTACTCGATTACAGATGAAGTATTTAGAGAAAAGTTTAATCGAATCGAAAAAACTTTACCTACAGATATTGTCTCTTTTGATGATTGTACAACAGACACATTGAAAGTATTAACAGGCGATAAACGAATTAAAACACACAACTCTATAAACCCATGGCACAATTATTGTGAAGAAATTGTGTCTATTGACTACTATAATAGTGTGCGGAATGATTTTGAGAAGAGAGTTCTCGTTTCACTCCAATGGGGTTATGACGGTGAGCGGGAGCCTCTGAGTAATATTTTAGATAATGGCGTAATTCATGATTCCTTGTTGTCTTTAATCAAGAATAACAGTGATTGGATGTTTTTCATTAGATTGCATCCAATCCAAATGATACGTCCTTGGTATAAGAGACATCGGCAGTTGATACAGCAGCTCAGTGATACTTATGAAAATGTAGATTTTGAATATGCTTCCTCTTCCCCTCTAAGTATTATGTTAAAAAAAGTAGATCTTCATATCACGATGTCTAGTTGTTGTACTGGTGAGGCTGCAGAACTCGGAGTACCAACATTGCTTCTTTGTCCGACATTAGAACAAGGGGGAGTCAACTATGGCCTTTTTCGTGAGCTACAATCAGACAACAGTCAATTAATAGAGTATGGCGAGCTACAATATGATTTTATCGAAAAGTGGGTAAGTGAAACTGATAGATTGAGTTACCAAGCCCATACATTTAGCCAGGAAAAGCTAGACTCATTCTATTTAGGTATATGTAAATTATGAGTAAGTATTTAGTTATTGCCTCTCCATCGATTGGTGGAGCAGAACGCAGGTTTTTTGATGTTTTTAAAAGTATGATCAAAAATAAAGAAGATATTTACCTTGTTGCACCAAGTTTGCTACTACAAAAATTAGACAATAACTATAAGTTAAATGAAAAAATCATTAGCATTGAACTAACTCGATGGTCTTATGTTCTGTTCTGTTTTAAATTTTACTTTGGTGTTGTGTGTAAATCATCGAAGGGCGATACCTTTCATTATCCACTTAACCCACCGTTTTTTTTACATTATTTTCCAATTAGGAAGTATTCAATATCATATTGCTACTGCTATGCAAAACCAAAGATATCGCTTAAATCAATAGGACTTAGCTTGCAGAGAATAGCAGGGATATTTGCTAGTAAAGTCGATGTCCTAAGTCCTGCAATTTATGATGAACTAAAAAAAAGTGACAAAAAATTTTCACTTACTCCTGGTGGGTCATTTGTGGATGCAGCTAACTTTAATACCAACGGCAAGAAAAATGATGTTGCAATCATTTCTCGACTTGAGGGTGGAAAAGGCATTGATACCTACATAAAAATAGTTGAACTGCTGAAGAGTGCTGAACTTGACTTAGACCAACCTCTCCCTAAGTTCCGAATTTACGGGGAGGGGTCAATGAAATCATGGGTAGAGAATGAAGTCACCCATTTATCGAATAAAGGAGTTGAGATTACGTATCATGGATTTGCTTCTCCTCAGCAGATTTTGTCAGAGTCAGGCATAGTCTTTTCGTTGCAAACTACAACCAATTACCCGTCAAGAGTAGTAGTTGAGTCATTACTCTCTGGAAGTCAAGTTATTGTGTTGAACTCTGGAGATACTCAAGAGTTTGGTCAAACTGTAGGTCTTCATTATTTGAACGAAGACTTAAGTAATTTAGTCGAGGTATTTAATGCAGTTTCTATGGATAAAATGTTACCAGGGTTAAAAAAAGACATATCTGAACTGGCTAAAGCAAAGTTCTATTCAACTTCATATCTTGAGTACTATAAACGAGTGATGGCATGATAGTTCGTGTAAAATCCAATGAGATTACTTTGTTTATATTTTACTTGGCTGTTTTATTGGTTATTTTTCTGTTGGAAGGTTATATACAACAGTGGCATCAAAATGATTTTTCCTATTGGTTCTCTAGTGATGGTGGCGAATATTATAGACTCTATGAAAAATTCTCTAATTATGAGTTGAGTCTATTAGAGCTACTACGCTTAATAACTGTAGGTATGCCTATTGCTTTACTTATGTTATTTGATGGAGAAGTGGTTCCAGTTGTTGTCTTTGCCAATACGATTTTTTTTATTTCACTAGCTATATATGGTAGGAAGTTAAAATTAAAAACCAGTTCTACGTTTTTAACTATCATAATGATTCCGGCTTTGTTTTTTGGTTTTATTGCCATTAATAAGGAGATATTTTTAATATCAGGTACGCTGCTGTTTTTATCTTATTATGTTAGCGGAAGTAAACGACTATTGGTTTTATCTATATTGGTTATGTTGATGTCCCGGTCATATATGTTGGCTTTTTATATATATGTAATGGCGGTTTTTCCAAGGAACTTAACTTATATTAGCTATAAACGCCTATTGCTATCAATGATTGCGATCAGTATGGTCTGCCCTTTGGTCTTGTCCTCCGGGGAGTTTGGTACAGCAGAAGATCTTCTAGCAGGTTCGGGTACATTAGCTCAGTTTTTTGGCAGTGGTATACGTAAAGGGCTTTATATCTTACTTTATCTTCCTAAATACTTATTCTTAATTGTCATGAGAATGTGGAGCGCCTATATGGAAGGTTTGTTTGGTGACTATCAGGCAAATCTTAGAGATTTTCTTCTGTCACTATATAGTATAGCTCTAATATGCTGGGCTTTCATCTTTAATCATCGTTATAAAAGTTACGAGTTCAGGTTCTTGATTATGGGAGTTTTTAGTCCTTTTCCGCTAATGTTCTCAGATATTGTTCATTGGCGTTACTACATTTTTTGCCTGCCATTTTTTATGACCTATATAGTTCTAAGAGGTAGGGAGCCCAAAATAAATAAAAATGATATTATGCTATCTAAATAGCTTGGCAATTCACTTGAATTTTGTAAGTTGTGTTGGAGTGCGCGACCTTAAGGGTTACGCCAACCGGCATTAACAAATGAGGTAATACGGTTTTGATTAGCATTATAAACTATGGAATGGGTAACATTGGTTCAGTTGCGAACATAATCAAGAAAGTTGGCGGCGAGTGTGAGATAATTACGACCCCTGAAGAAGTGGTTGCAGCAAGTAAGTTGCTTTTACCGGGGGTTGGTTCGTTTGATGCAGGAATGGCAGCGTTGAGAGCTAGTGGGCTAGAAGAAGCTATCAAATATAGTGTTTCTAAGCACACACCATTACTTGGGATTTGTCTAGGTATGCAGTTGCTGTTGGATAAAAGTGAAGAAGGCGTATCTACTGGGCTAGGGCTCGTGTCCGGAAGTGCGAAGAAATTTGATACGGCAAAGCACGGCATTAAGGTTCCTCATATGGGGTGGAATACGGTAAGTGTTGTAAAAGAGAGCGCTTTGTTCGCTGAAAGTGATACAGGTGACCGGTTTTATTTTGTCCATTCCTACCTTGTTGAGTGTGATGATGAAAGTGATATTGCTACTTTTTCTATCCACGGTGAGCGGTTTGTTTCTTCATTTGAAAAGCAAAATATTCTTGGCTGTCAGTTCCATCCAGAAAAAAGCCACAAGTTTGGGATGAAGTTAATGAAACGTTTTTTGGAGCTTTAAATGCTAAAACAGCGAGTGATTCCATGTTTACTGCTTAAAGGTGAAGGGCTAGTAAAAACAAAAAAATTTAAAAAGCCAAAGTATGTTGGAGACCCTATTAATGCAGTTCGCATATTCAATGACAAAGAAGTTGATGAACTTATCATCCTAGATATAGATGCTTCTCGTCTAGGTGAAGGGCCAAATCTAGAGCTAATCGAAAGTGTAGCCAGTGAGTGTTTTATGCCGTTGTGTTATGGTGGCGGCGTTAGAACACTTGAAGATGCCGAAAAGCTATTTCGAATTGGTATCGAAAAAGTATGTATCCAAACCTCAGCTATTTCAGAACTTTCACTGGTAACCGACATTGCGAACAAGTTTGGGTCTCAAAGCGTAGTCGTATCAGTGGATATTAAATCTACACTGTTTGGTAAAAACAAGTTGTACGCGGCTTCTACAGGGAAAACACTACCTCAGAAATGGGAGGAGAGAGTCAAAGAAATCCAACTAGCAGGAGCTGGAGAGTTAGTATTAAACTATGTTAATAATGACGGGCTGTGTTGTGGGATGAATTTACCGTTAATAGAAAAAGCTTCGTCAATTCTTGATATTCCAGTTATTGCAATCGGTGGTGTGGGCTCTCTCGGTGATATTAGTGATGCAGTAAAATGCGGTGCGTCAGCCGTTGCTGCAGGTGCTTTTTTTGTGTTTCAAGCGCCGCATGATGCGGTTTTGATTACCTACCCTAAATATAAAGACTTAGAAGAATTATTAAAAGGCATCTAATGAAAGGTGAAACAATTGTATGTAGTCGTTGCGTGCTTGATACTACGGTTCAAGATATTTTATTCGATGACCAAGGTGTATGTAACTACTGTCACGACTATGATGAGCGCATTGCACATATTACTTACAAAAGCCCAGAGCAGCGAAAATCTGACTGTGAGCAGTTAATTGAGAAGATTAAGAGAGATGGGAAAAATCAACAGTACGATTGTATCGTAGGGGTTTCTGGTGGAGTAGATAGCTCGTGGTCTCTTATCCAAGCTAAGAAGTTGGGTTTACGGCCGTTAGCAGTACACATGGATAATGGTTGGAATTCCGAGTTAGCCCAGAACAACATTGAGAATTTGATTAGTAACTTAGATGTTGATTTGTATACTCATGTCATAGACTGGTCTGAGTATAAAGGTCTTATGCAGGCCTTTTTTGATGCTGATGTGATCGATGTTGAGCTGCTTTATGACAATGCGATGTTGGCGGTAAATTATCAGCTAGCCAAAAAGCACGGTGTGAAGTGGATTCTCTCTGGATGCAACATGTCTACAGAGGGCGTAAGAGTTCCTACAGGATGGAATTGGCTGAAGAAAGACAAGCGCAATATAAAAGCGATTGCGAAGACAAAGAATATTAAATTGAAATCTTTCCCATCGATTGGGACACTTGGTTTTATTTACTCAGAGTTTGTTAAAAATATTAGGTGGATTCCATTTCTCGATTATTTTGAATTCGACAAAGAGTCGGCTCTCAATATGTTGGAAAAAGAGTTCGGATATAAAAGGTACCCGTATAAACACTATGAGTCAGTATTCACAAGGTTCTATCAAGGGCATTTGTTACCTGAGAAGTTTGATGTCGATAAACGAAAGCTCCATTTCTCATCTCTAATCTTGTCCAATCAAATGACTAGGGGAGAGGCGTCAGAGAAGCTGAAAGAAATCCCTTACCCGTCTCAGAAAGAGTTGGAAGAAGATATAGGTTACTTCCTTAAAAAGATGAGTTGGACAAAAGGGCAGCTTGTCGAATACATATCTAGGCCAGAGGTTAAACATGATACTTTTCCTTCAGAAAATAATTTTTGGGAATATTGTCGTAAGTTTTACTTTAAGTTCTTAAAAAAGAACTAGAGGTTTTTTACGCCATTTTACAGGTATTTTAAGTCTTGGTGTGAAGATGAAAACAGAGTGATAGAACTTGTAACCTGTCGCTTTTATTCAAAGTAAATAATTTAGGTTTTAAATTTTTAATGTTATTTAACTCTGTAGAATTTTTATTTTTATTCTTGCCAGTTGTTCTTTGTATATATTCTCTTTTGAAAGTTAATACTAGTTCTGATACGACTAAGGTTTGGCTAATTTTTGCGTCATTATTTTTTTACGCCTGGTGGGAAGTTGACTATCTAGCCATAATCTTGTTATCAATCTTTGGGAACTATTTAATATCCTGGGCTATTAATTACTTCAAAAACAAGCCTGTGCTTGTTTTTGGGTTGATATTTAACCTTATCCCTCTGCTTTACTATAAATATAGCTATTTTGTTTTAAATAATGTCAGTTTACTCTCAGGGAGAGATTTTAATTTTGAAAAGGTAATTTTGCCTTTAGCTATAAGTTTCTTTACTTTCCAACAGATTGCCTACCTTGTGGATGTATATCGCAGTGAAAAAACACTTAGATATAAATTTATTGACTATTTTTTGTTTGTCACGTTTTTTCCACAGCTTATAGCTGGTCCTATAGTTCATCACTACCAACTAATTCACCAATTTAATAATAAATCTAAAGTATTCCACGATAAGTTGGGACCTGGATTTATTTTGTTTTGTATTGGCTTGTTTAAGAAAGTAGTTATTGCAGATAGCCTCTCTGTCTATGCGAACCTCGCTTTTGATACACACGTTGGCTCTTTGAGTCTTATGGATGCGTGGGTAGGAACAGCAAGTTATACGCTTCAGTTGTATTTTGACTTTTCTGGATATGCAGATATGGCTTTGGGGATTGCTATGATGTTCAATATTGTACTTCCCATTAACTTTAACTCACCGTATAAATCAACATCAATTAAGGACTTTTGGTCTCGTTGGCACATTACTCTTTCTCATTGGTTGAGGGATTATATTTATATCCCTTTAGGGGGGAACCGAAACAAAACGACCAGAAATGTCCTAATTACTTTTATCTTGGGTGGAATTTGGCATGGTGCTGGTTGGGGGTTCATTGTATGGGGGGGGATTCATGGTGTATCTCTGACCATCTGTAATTTATGGTCTAGATTGGGTGTTCGTATTCCTACTTTAATATCATGGGCAATAACTTTATTTGTAGTACACATTGGTTGGGTCTTCTTTCGAGCCGAGAGCTTACAAAAATCAGTTAGTGTTCTAAAAAGCATGTTTTTCCTTCAGGAAAACCAGGTGAGCGTGCTTAGTTATAATGCAGAAATTGTGTCATACAATTCATTGATTCTAATTGTTTTGTTTTTTTTGGTTTCTGTTGTATTTCCAAATTCAAATCAAATACTTAAGAAGTACCTTGATGATACTCCTCGATCATTGCTAATTAATGGTAAGTTATTCATATTTGGAGTTCTGTTTGGTCTATCTACGGTGATGTTACTTTCAACTGAACATCAAGAGTTCCTCTATTTTAACTTTTAATTATGATAAAAATATTAATTTTTCTTCTCGGGTTTGTTTTGGCTGTGGCACCAGTTGCGACCTACAATATATATCTAGACCATTATGGATACGTAAGGCCTATAACTAATAATCAGTTTCTTAATATCAATGCCCCCTATGATTGGGCATCTCGTTCATCGATATCATCCGTGAGAAATGCGGCTTGGCATATAAAACACGCAAAAAAGCCCCCTGCATTGTTGATGGGCTCTTCACGATCCAGTGGGTTCTATGGTCCGGTACTAGCATCACAACTTGGTACTAGCTTAGTCAAGTTAGACCTTCCAGGTTCAACACTAGCCGAGCATAGGTATAATTTAGACGGGATTCTACAAGAAGGAGCCCGTCCTAAGCATGTTTTCATCGCAATTGATGACTTTGATCTGTATTACAAGGAGGGTTATTCGGGACGTTTATTGTATCCTACAACTGTTATGTCTAGAATAGATTTCTATGTAAGTTGGTTGTTTAATTTGCCGACATTGATGGATGCAGAAATTTCTCTTAAACATAAAGGTGAATACCAAAGAATTGGATTTGGTGAGCTTTTTGAACCGACAGAGCACCCAAGCCGTATTAGTATTAATCAAGGCTTGAATGTACCTGCAATGGAGGCTAACCAGTTTTCCCCTGGAGATAATGACTTCTTTATTGATGAGAATCTAGAGTTTGTCAAAGATATTGTTGTACTCTCCAAAGAATATAATTTTGAACTTACCTTGTTTTTTACTCCCCGTTGGGTAAAAGCATATTACCGTAGAGACCATGACAAGCTCTTTCAGTTTAAAAGACGCCTTGCAGATATCTATCCATTTTATGATTTTTCTTATGTAAACGATTATATGATCGATTCTCAATATTGGATTGATTCCTCACATTTTGATACTAATCTAGGTATGATAGCCTTCGAAAAAATATTGAACGAAAAAGAAGAGAGCACTCCCTTTGGTAGGTTTATTTATAAGGAAAATGTCGATGAGCACTTAGAGGAACTAAAAGTAAATTTATTAGAGAACTTGAATTCAGTTTTGAAAATATACCCCGATATGGTTGTTTCTCCAATTCTAGAGGGATTTATAAACCCGAGTTATATTCGTATTAACCTGCCTGATGACTATATCAAGATAGTGTCTCAATATCGAGAGTATACTTTTGTTGAGGGCGTCATTGAATACTCTAAATTTTTAACTATCAAGTTAGGTCTGACTGGCTATCAACCTTTAACCAATTCAAAAAAAACCATAGACCATAGCTTTGCTTGGAACGCTGAGTATCGCGGGAAAGTTAGTTTTGGAGTGGGGAATCGTTATTCAAATAATAAGCAGATAACGTTCCTCTCTGAAAAAATAAGGCCTAACGGTAACAAGCTCAGTTTAAATGGCGACAACGGCTCTTCTGAAGTAAAAGAGGTATACGTAACTATTGATATCAATGAGATTATAGTGAATGAGGAGGTTGACCATATTTTCTCCAACGATATAGCATCAGTATATCAACTCGGTGGAATACTGATAGTCGAGTCTGAGAAATGTTCAGGTGACCTTGGGGTGAGTATATATACTAAGAACGAGAATGGTGTAAAGGAAATTAGTGAGAAAGGAAATATGTCCCTAGATTGTAGCAATGTGAAGAAAATAAACGGAAAGTATTATGGTGCTTGGATAGTACCGAATGATACTTATGAAGTAATCGCGCTAAACTAACAGTATCCTTTACTTAGTGATTTCATTTAAAGTTTAGATTAACTGCTATGTTTTTCTCTAGAAGTAAAATTCGTTTTTTATAGGTGATTGGTTTTGATTAAGAACGACTATAATCCAGATATCGATGCTCTGAGGGCTCTATCTGTTATATTGGTTTTTTTATTCCATTTGGATGGGGTTATTCCGGGAGGATATGTCGGGGTTGATGTTTTTTTCGTAATTTCTGGTTTTTTAATTACTAAGATTTTAGTAGGCGCTAGAATCGATGACAAAGGCGTTGATGGAGTTCGGTTTTTTAAGTCTAGGGTTAAGAGACTATTCCCTGCGCAACTAGTTCTCTACACATCAGTTGTTTTTATTGGTTGGGTTTTAGTCGATCCTAAAACTTATGTTGATGTTTCTAAATCGGTGATTTGGTCTGCATCTTCTCTATCGAATATATATTATTTAATGAATTCAGGCTACTTTGATGAGTCATCAATAAATAATCCACTTTTACACACTTGGTGGCTAAGCTTAGAGCAACAATTTTACATCGTCATCTTTCTGGTGATTTTTTTATTAAATAAAACCAAATATCTAATCCATTTTTTGTGGCTAAGTTTTTTTGCTTCGCTATTTGTGTCTATTTATATCAGTGCAGGAAACAAAGATGCAGCTTATTATCTTCTTTTCTCGCGTTGGCATGAATTCCTGATAGGTTCATTTGTGTATTATGTATCACTTCGAGAGCATCAAGTATTTCTCGTCGCGTAATTGTTGGTTCTTCGGGTCTAGGGCTAATTCTTCTCAGTGCTTTTTTATTTGATAGTGGAATGGTGTTTCCTGGGTATTTTGCCCTTATTCCGACGATTGGAGCTGCTATTCTAATGCTTCACATCCTTAATAAATATAATAACTACTTTGATCGGAATAGTTGGTTGGTTAAAGTTGGGAGGTGCTCTTACTCTATTTATTTAGTTCACTGGCCTGTTATTGTTCTCTATCGATATTATGTATTTAGAGAGATAAATTATATCGACATGATAGTGATTATTTTAATTACTCTTGCTGTTTCTTATCTGTTATATACTTTTGTCGAAAAACAGTTTAGATACTCTATAGAACGCAGAGCAACTATTTGGATTTCATTACTTGCTATGATTTCAGCTGTGAGTTTCGTCATTTATACCGATGGTCGAGCCTTGAGGCCGTTTGAAGATAGAGCAATAGACTCAGCCCAATTTCACCAAAATGCTTATGGTGGTAATGGAAGTTTACAAGGAACTTATGAAATTGGAGATAAAAATCAAAATGTCTCTTATGCGCTGCTGGGGGACAGTTACTCTAGACAATATGTGAGTGCTATAGAAGAAAATATTCATGGTAAGGCAATTGTGTCGTTGGCGGATGGATGCTTTTTCTCAGATTTATACACCTCTTTTGTTTCTGGAAAACCAAGACAAGCTTGTTTTGACCGATTGAATGACTTACGAGAAAGATTAAAGGAGGCGCCCGATATACCCGTTTTTATAGGTATAAACTGGGGAGGCTACTCTACATTAGTGGTTGATGAAAATGGTAACAGAAAGGGCTTTGAAGATGGTAGCTATAATGACTTTATATTAGACAGTATACTGAAGCTCCAATCTGTATTAGATACGAATATATACGTACTGGGGGCACCGCCAGGTTTAATTTCCGGAGACCAAAGCTTACGTAATTGCGTAGAGCGACCGAGTATAATGTCACATGCCTGTAAGGGTAGACTTTCATCTGATATATCTGTCGCTAACTCGCGTAACCTCATGCTACGAGTTGAGGAGATGGTTAACAAAAACGATCGGATGACATTTGTAGATATGACTAAGCCTTTTTGTGATAATGGAACATGTGAGCCTCTAACTCATGGAGAATTCATATACTCTGATGCGCATCACCTTTCAAAGGCTGGCGCGAAAATTGCTGTTTCATATTACAAAGAATTGTTTGAATAGGTCGTTTGGGAATAGAATGAAAATTGTTCAGTTAATCACACGTTCAGATACTGTTGGTGGAGCGCAAGTTCACGTACAGTTGTTATGCCAGCAGTTTCTAAATGATGGTTGTAATGTACACGTACTAGCAGGAGGAGATGGTCTTTTTCATGACTTACTTAAAAAACATGGTATTTCATCTTCATCAGTGAGAGATCTTAAAAGAAATTTTAGTATTATCTCTGATCTAAAGGCTATTCAGGAAATTAGGAGTGTCTTGAAAAAGACGCGTCCAGAAGTCTTTGCCATTCATTCTGCAAAGTCTGGTTTGTTAGGGCGTTTAGCCGCTTTTAATCTTGGCATAAAAGTTGTTTATACAGCACATGGCTGGTCTCATATAAAAAACTCATCTTGGTTTACAGGAATGATTTACAAGCTATTGGACAGGATTTTATCTGTGATTACGAGTGATATAATATGTGTCAGTCAAGCGGACTTGGACTACGCACATAATGTGGTTAAGATTAGCCCCCAAAAAACGCATTTGGTTTATAACGGTTGTGATTCTCTCACTCAGTTCGCTAAAGTGCGCCCAGAGTCAAGTGATGAGTTTAGGTTGATTTGCGTTACCCGCTTTCAAGCCCCTAAGGATAACTTAGCTTTGATCAAGGCGTTGGATGAAGTAAATACCCAGTCCAAGACGAGAAAAGCATATGTCGACTTTTATGGAGGTGGTGAGAACATTGATGAAGCGAAAGAGCTTGTTGAGACTTTGGGGTTAAACAAATTTGTCGCATTTAAAGGTTTCAGTAGCAATGTGACTGAGCTCTACGGTAACTATGACTGCTTTATATTATCATCACTTTCTGAGGGGTTGCCTATGTCTATTATTGAAGCTATGGCCAGTAAACTCCCTATTATTGCCTCTGACGTCGGCGGAATAAATGAACTGGTATTGAATTACAAAAATGGTGTGATGTTTGAGGCGAAAAATATCGCACAACTTGCTGAAGCAATTTATTATATGATGAGTCTTAGCAAAGAACAATTAAATGCTTTTAGACAGAACTCATTAGAGAGTTATAACGATAAATTTACTGTTTTAGAAATGTATCTAAATACAAAGAAAATTTATAATGCGAGAGTAAAATGTTAGTCATCACTGGCTCATCCGGATTCATCGGTAAGAAATTGGTTGAATCACTATCAGGTAGAGAAACTCTTCTCTTACTTAGAGGTAATGCTTCTAAGTTTAGTCGGAATAGTTTGTATACTAATTCACCTAATGAGTTATTAGGTCATTACGACCGCTTCTCAAGCGATGCAGTCATCATACACCTTGCAGGTTTGGCTCATGTTAAAGGGACTTCTGAAAAGGCTTTCGAACAAGCAAATGTTCAGTACCCTATAGAGTTGTTTAAGGTCGCAGAGAAGCTCAACGTTAAAAGATTCGTGTTTGTTAGTTCGATTGGTGTCAATGGAGATTCTACCCGTATAGGGAGTGTTTTTACCCCAAACTCTCTCCTGAAGCCTCGCAGCGAGTACGCTAAGTCAAAACATCGTGCAGAATTACAACTTAGAGAGCTTTCAAGGAATAGTCATGTTGAGTTAGTCATTGTTAGGCCTCCCTTAGTATATGGCTCAAATGCTCCGGGTAATTTTGGCTTATTAACCGAATTTATTTCTAAATTTGGTATTACACCATTTGGATTGGCTGATAATAGAAGAAGCTTTGTCTCAGTTGATAACTTGTGTAGTTTGCTAGAAATATGCGCAGATCACCCAAGAGCTCCAGGGAAAGTATTTCTTGCTTCGGATAATGAGACTGTCTCTATCAAGGAATTTACACACGCAATAGCAAAAGGGCAAGGAAAGAGGATGCTTCACTTACCAATTCCAATTACTTTAATTAGATTGTTTGGTAAGCTCGTAGGTAAATCAGCATTAGTTGATCAGCTATTTAGTAATTTAGAAGTTGATTCATCTCATATTAAAGAAACACTTGGTTGGACTCCGCCCTTGACCATGAAACAAGCAATGAATTCATTGCGTAACGTGAGTAAATAAATGATCCGATTGTTAGATATTTTAGCTGCTTTATTGGGTTTATTGTTCCTATGGCCTATTTTAATTACAGTTGTCATTATTGGATTGTTCGATACAGGTTCACCAATCTTTGTACAAGAACGTGTAGGCCGTAATAAAAAGGCATTTAAGCTGATAAAGTTCCGCACTATGTCAGTTGAGACTAAATCAGTAGCAAGCCATCTAGCTAATAATGCGTCGATTACCAAACTTGGCAATTTTTTACGCAAGACTAAAATTGATGAGCTTCCTCAGTTAATTAATGTACTGAAAGGTGAAATGAGCCTTGTTGGCCCACGCCCTAACCTGTTTAATCAAGACGAGTTGATCAAAGCGCGAGATGCTTTAGGTGTTTATAATGTTCTCCCAGGCATAACCGGCTTAGCTCAAGTTCAAAATATTGATATGTCTACGCCTGAACTACTTGCTAAAACCGATAAACAAATGATCGACACCTTGACTCTGAAAGATTATTTTAAGTACATCCTGATGACGGTAACAGGCAGTGGTAGTGGGGATGCTGTGAGGTAGCTGACCTTACTGAGTTTGATTAAAGACAAATTCTTCTAACGCCAGTACAATACTGGCGTTAGTTTTATTAAGAGAATAATAATGGCTAGGCTTAATTTTTTTTGGAATTTATCTCGTTTCAATAAACGACTGATTAGCATATGTATTGATGCATTTTTCATTATAACTGCTTTTTATGCAGCCTATTGGACTCGAGTAGGCCATATCAAACCGCTAGATGATGTTTCAACAAAGTATGTATTACTTGGAACATTGCTGATAACAATTTTAGCTTATACAAGACTTGGTTTATACCGCGCAATTTTACGCTACCTGACATTCCATGCCTTAGCTGTGGTTAGCATAGGCACTGCAATTTCAGCTGCAACAGTATCTGTTTTGGCTTTTTATCTTGATGCATCAGTTCCTCGTTCGGTGCCGATAATTTATGGGGCATTCCTTTGCCTACTCAGCGGAGGTTCCAGACTTATTATCAGAGTTCTAGTCGCTGAAATTGGCAACAAGGGAAAGAAAAATGTTTTGATTTATGGCGCTGGTGCGGCTGGAAGACAACTGGCTCTAGCTTTAAAATCATCGGAAACTCATAAGGTTATCGGGTTTATTGATGAAGATAAAACCCTAGAAAATACCATTATCATGGGCCTTAAGGTTAAAGATATTAGCCGAGCAGATAGCCTGGTAGAAAAACATAACGTTAAACAAATATTACTTGCTGTACCTAGTGCTTCAAGGGCTCGGCGCAAAGAAATCTTGGATGCTCTAGTTCATCTTTCAGCTGAAGTTCTCACCGTCCCTGATATGAAGGATATCGTTGAAGGCAAAGCCCAAATTGATGAGTTAAAAGATGTCGCTATTGAAGATTTGCTAGGGCGAGATTCTGTAGCTCCTCAACAGGCGTTAATGGAAGCCAACATTAAAGACAAGACGGTTATGGTCACCGGCGCTGGTGGCTCGATTGGCTCTGAATTATGTCGTCAAATTTTACGTAACCAGCCTAAAGCACTCGTCCTTTTTGAGCTTTCTGAATTTGGTTTGTATCAAATTGAACGTGAACTTTCGCTGTTTATAGAGGCTGAAGGGTTATACGTTGAAATTATTCCGTTACTGGGTTCTGTGCAAAGAATTAATCGCTTAGCGACGGTTATGAGTAGCTTCAACGTGCAGACTGTATATCATGCCGCTGCATACAAGCATGTTCCTTTAGTTGAATATAACGTGGTTGAAGGTGTGCGTAACAATGTCTTTGGTACTTACTACACGGCGAAAGCAGCGATTGAAGCGGGTGTCGAATCCTTCGTTTTAATCTCTACCGATAAAGCGGTTCGACCAACCAATGTGATGGGAACAACGAAACGTGTTGCTGAACTGGGTTTACAGGCTTTGGCTGAGCAAGAAAACGCTAAGCAAGAGGGTACTCGTTTTTGTATGGTTCGCTTTGGTAATGTTTTGGGTTCCTCTGGCTCAGTCATCCCTCTGTTTAAACGCCAAATTGAAAAAGGTGGGCCAGTCACGGTGACTCACCCGGATATTATTCGCTACTTTATGACCATCCCAGAAGCGGCTCAGCTAGTCATTCAAGCTGGTGCTATGGGGAAAGGGGGCGATGTGTTTGTTTTAG
Source organism: Vibrio genomosp. F10 str. 9ZD137 (assembly GCF_049974785.1). Classification (NCBI taxonomy): domain Bacteria; kingdom Pseudomonadati; phylum Pseudomonadota; class Gammaproteobacteria; order Vibrionales; family Vibrionaceae; genus Vibrio; species Vibrio genomosp. F10. Next base: position 11,875 of record NZ_JBNGCJ010000415.1, on the reverse strand, counting down.
ATATGGGAGAGCCGGTTAAAATTACCGATCTAGCTAAAAATCTTATCCAACTCTCCGGTCTTGAAGTTAAAAGCGAAGAGAACCCATACGGTGATATAGCCATAGAGTTCTCTGGCCTTCGACCGGGCGAAAAGCTATTCGAAGAGCTTTTAATCGGCGATAGTGTTGGAAAAACGGCTCATGAACGCATCATGACAGCTAATGAACGTTTCTTATCTCTTGATGAATACACTCAGTTGATTGACGCCCTTGACTCAGCGTGCCACGACTTTGATCACAACAAGATTCGCCAGCTATTACTTGATGCACCAACAGACTTCAACCCAACAGATGGTATAGGTGACTTGGTGTGGAAAGCTCAAAACTGTGAGCTAGAAGATGAAGTCATCCACTAGCTGTTTTTCATTAAACGTTTTTCATTAAATAGTTACTAGATACCAAAGGCTCCTACGAAAGGAGCCTTTTTGTTTTTTAAACTTTGGATGCTTTAGTCATTACAATATCTGCTTCAAAACCCGATCCGCTTTAACGCGCATAATCTTGCGAATCAGTTTTTGAACAGGATCTGGGTAGTGCTCTATCTTTTCAAGTTGGCGATAAGCACAAATCATTTCGGTGTGTTGTAAGATGTTCTCTACTTCCAACTCAAATTTTTCAGTGAGGTGATTATAGTGGTCTTGAATGAGAATCGCGTTTTCAAGATCGAGATTCCAGGCTCTTGGGTTGAGGTTGTTACCGGTAAGTAGCATGTAACGCTTATCGACCCAAATCCCTTTTAGATGGAAGCTGTTGCTGTCGTGCTTCCATAAGTTAATAGAAAGCTGTCGGCTCGCAATATGCGCTTCATTAGCTTTAGCAAAGCGGCGAAGGTTCATTTCATACAGATAAGGCAGCCCACCAATGGTTTTGAACGCCTCTTCTGGTGAAATGTAGAAATCATTTGCGGTTTTATCACCCACCACAATCGTTACTTTTACACCGCGTTTTATCGCTTTTTTAACTTCTTTTGCCACGCTGCGTGGAAAGTTGAAGTAAGGCGTGCAGATGAATATTTCATCTTTGGCGGCAGCCAATAATTGGTTGATGCTATTGTTTAGCCTATTACGACGCTTCCCCACACCCACTAACGGGGTAATGGCAATCTGTTCATTACTGACAGGTTGGTGTTCAAATTCATATTTGGCTTGGGCGAGTAACGCACGCAACTGACGAATTTCAACTTTAATATCTTTGGTTGCTGGTTTTTCATCACTAGCAAGATTGTTGACTGCTGGGTGGTCGATGAGAGATTCGCGTATAAAGCGCACCATGCTGTCAGCCAGTGCTGGTTGCTTCAATACATGGTAGCGGTCAAATCGGTAACGATCTTGATAATGCAGGTAGATGTTATTTAAGCTTGCGCCGCTATAAATCACTTTATCATCAATAATAAATCCTTTTAAATGCAAAACCCCAAACACTTCTCGGCCACGAACAGGAACGCCATACACAGGAATCTTATGTTCATATTGTTCAGCAAAAGATTGGTACATGGCTGCATTGGTTTCAGAAGGGGCAGCGCCAATTAACCCACGCTGTGCTCGGTGCCAATCGACACACACATTGATTTCTAGATCCGGGTTTTTCTGCTTGGCTTTATACAGCTCAGTTAAGATCTCACGACCGGCTTCATCATCCTCTAAATAAAGAGCAACAAGGTAAATCCGTTTACTTGCCTCTTGAATCGCTTTTACTACGCGAGCTCTAAACGCTTGCGCTGAATACAGAACGCCAAAATTTTCAGGCTCTAGTGCAAGGGTTGGCAGTCGATTGAATGGATTCCTATTGACCATCATGTTGGATGTATCACCTTAATCGTTAACAAGTTGAGGTATGCCCTCTTAAATATAGAGCATCATAAACTGGGCGAAAAAATGCAAAAAACTGCAAGAGACGAATATTACCAAACTTAATCTATCGTTGACCAGTAAAGGCGCATAGTTGCTTAATTATCAACCTGAAACTGCATAGGAATGAGACTTCGGCCACTATTCACATACCGTTGGTAAAGATTTTTAAGGCAATTGGGCATCTCATCTAGGGCAACAACTTCAAATTGATGATCGCGGTAAAAGCCCTCTAGGTGGTCGTATGCAAAACAAAAGTCATTACCAGTCAGCTCATTGTCTTGGCAATAGTTGAGTAGAGCATGGCCGACACCTTGTTCGCGCTGCTCCGGGATCACAAGCATCCCAGTGAGTAGGCGGTATTGCTCTATCGTGCGAAATCGAACCATCGCAATGATAGCGCAGCGGTTTGAGGCCGTAATAATGTGTTCATCTTTTTTGGCTTTACCTGAAGGGTAGTGAACCTTATAGAGCTTATTGACCAGGGGGACTTTAATTGCCGGGAGAACCGCGATTGTCAGCTCACTCATTATGACCTTCCTCTTATCTAATCGTACCGTTGTCATGTAGAATAGTGGCAGTTTAAGTTACTCGATGAAGCCCATGCAATCTCTATCTAACGCCAATCTTGGTTCTTACCATACTTTCGCCATTGAGCAATATTGTGATCACCTCGTTGAAGTGAGTACGCAACAGCAACTATTGGATGTCTATCAATCAACCGAGTGGCGTGCCTTACCGAAGCTAATGTTAGGTAAAGGCAGCAATATGTTGTTTACCGAGCGTTATAAAGGTGTGGTGGTGGTCAGTCGGTTGATGGGCATCGAAGTTCGTGAATCAGAGTCTGCGTATCATTTGCATGTTAACGGTGGGGAAGATTGGCCAGCGCTGGTTAAGTGGTGTGTCGAACAAGGTTATGATGGATTAGAAAACCTCGCGTTGATCCCTGGCTGTTCGGGCTCTGCACCGATTCAAAATATCGGAGCCTATGGCGTGGAGTTTAAAGATATCTGTGAATATGTGGACATATTGTGCCTGGAAAGCCATCAAATAAAGCGCCTCAGTGCCAAAGAGTGTTTGTTCGGCTACCGTGATTCCATCTTTAAACATCAGTGGTATAAAAAGGCGGTGGTTATCGCCGTTGGGCTAAAGCTTGTCAAAAACTGGCAGCCTAATATCGGTTATGGCCCACTAAAGGGCTTTGATAAAGCCACGGTTACTGCCAAGCAAATCTTTGAGCGTGTCAGTCAGGTTCGATTGGAAAAGCTCCCAAACCCGGAAGAGGTTGGAAATGCAGGCAGTTTTTTCAAAAACCCAATCGTGACTCAATCGCACTTTGAATCTCTACAGGAACGCTTTCCAGAGATAGTCGCTTATCCTGCCGCAGATGAACAAGGCAACCCAGCGATGAAAGTCGCAGCAGGGTGGTTGATCGATCAATGTGGGTTGAAAGGAGCCATGGTTGGTGGCGCTCAAGTGCATCCGAATCAGGCTTTGGTGATTGTGAATGCCAATAACGCCACCGCTGATGATGTGGTGCTACTCGCAGCAAAAGTGCGTCAGGCTGTCTTTGAGCGATACAATATTGAACTAGAACATGAAGTGCGTTTTATGGATGCGACTGGCGAAACGAACTTAAAAGCAATTTTACAGCGTAAAGGTTTACTGGAGACGCAGGAATGAAAGAGCATCGAGTAAAATTGGCGATATTGCAGACTTTGTCTCAAGGCGGCTTTCATTCGGGCCAAGAGCTTGGAGAGCAGTTGGGTATTTCACGAGCGGCTATCAGTAAACATATTAAAGGCATTCAAGCGTGGGGTGTCGATGTCTTTAGTGTACAAGGGAAAGGCTACCAACTGTCGAAACCGATGCAGTTACTCGATGAAGCGCTACTTAAGTCTCAAGTGACAACGCCTTTAGAGTTGGTTCCGATTATCGATTCAACCAATCAGTACTTACTTGACCGAGTGGATCAATTGGAATCAGGCTCGGTATGTATCGCTGAATATCAAGCCAAAGGACGAGGTCGTCGTGGCCGAGAATGGGTCTCGCCATTTGGCAGTAATCTCTATCTCTCTATTTATTGGCGATTAGATGCTGGTATGGCTGCGGCAATGGGGCTGAGCCTGGTTGTTGGTGTTGCTATTGTTGAAGCACTGGAAAAAATCGGCATTGATGGCGTCAAACTCAAATGGCCGAACGATCTCTACTTTGAGGACAAAAAACTGGCGGGTATTTTGGTTGAGATGTCTGGTCAAGCAGGCGCAGCGGCGAACCTTGTGATTGGCATGGGTATCAACCTGAATATGGCGAATGACAGCCAAAACATAAATCAGAACGTCACCCAAAAGATCACTCAGCCGTGGGTCAGCTTATCTGAAGTGTGTGATGCTCAACCTCATCCTCAAACTTTTGATCGAAATGATTTGGCGGTGACTTTAGTCAATACCTTGCAAAGTACATTAAACGATTATGAGTTGTATGGAATGACAGGGTTCGTTGAACGCTGGAACCGCTTAGACAACTATTTAGGTCGTAAGGTGAAGCTGGTTATGGGCTCACGTGAAATTGAAGGTATATCGAAAGGTATCGACGCCCAAGGGGCTGTGCTGCTTGAAACCGATCAGGGCGTTGAGCGCTTCATTGGTGGTGAAATTTCATTACGCAATAATGAAACACCGTAAAATATTAGTGGCGTGGATTTAGCGCCACTGCTCTTCTTTTGGTCTGAACGGAATAATCTGAGCGCTGTTTTCTTGTTTTGGCACATTGCCATCCAAGACATCTTGGAAGCGATGCATCTGCTGTGATAGCTCTTTCATTAACAACACATTAGCGTGAGTCGGATTCTTGCAGCGATCAACCACTCGATCAATGTGACTCTGCTGAGCCCAAAGGCGATCTTGCATTTCGCTGGAAGCGGAAAGAATCATCTCTTCACACATCTCTTTTTTAAATTGCACAAACGCATCTGGGTTGTGTTTGGCTAAGTCGACCAACTCATCAAAAGGTGGCAGAGTCTGATTTAAATGTGAGGCATTCATGTCTGTTTCCTCTATCACAGCGTTGATGAATTTATCAACACTACCTTAAGCGTAACCAATCAAATAGATTAAAGTTTGAACTAACGTCTTTATTCTCATTTATGAGACGGTGATTTTTGTTCCATTAATAGAATTGATATGCATCTAGATATTGATTATTTCGATGAATTCAAGCAGTAAAATAGAAATAAACATGAGCAAGGCTCTAATTTTGTTAAGGATATCTTTACCCCCTAATTAACATGCTGTATTCATGTCTGGCTAATTACCTAATTACCTAATTACCTAATTGGTGCTGGTGGAGTGAACTTCATTCCAAAATGGTTGCTGGAAACTTACCTTCGTGGCTCAGTGATCTTCATAACCTCGACATAACTATTAAGCATGAATATTCTTATCTGCGATGATTCCGCGCTCGCCCGAAAAATGCTGGCGCGAAGTATCGAGTTATTACCGAATCAAAATTTGCTGTTCGCTCAACATGGACGCCAAGCATTAGAGCTTTTGCACCAATACGCTATTGATGTGCTATTTCTAGATCTTACCATGCCCGAAATGGATGGCTACCAAGTACTAAAAGCCATTCCCAAGCATATTTCCACCAAAGTTGTCGTTGTCTCGGGGGATGTTCAACCCCAGGCGGTAAGTCGATGTATGGATTTAGGCGCGTATCTCTTTATTCAAAAACCGTTTTCCAGTAGCTATGCGGCAGAGGTGTTTACTCGTTTAGGTTTGGTGTTCAAAAGTAACGGGCCCAGAGTTGACGACATCTCCCCGCAGGTGAAATTTAAAGAGATCGCCAATATAGCGCTTGGGCAAGGTGCTGCCACCTTAGCCAAAGTGCTGGGTGAATTTATTCATCTGCCTGTACCAACCGTCAGTAAAATTGAAAAAGCGGAACTGGATATGATGCTGCGTGATGCTTTGTATCGAGATGAAGTCGCGGCGGTTACTCAGCGTTTTGTGGGAAGTGGGATGCATGGTGAGGCGTTGATATGCCTTCATGGTGATGGGATTGGGCACATCGGCGAGCGCTTGGGGTTCACCAGTGATGATAACTCTTACAATGAAGTCGTGCTGAATGTGGCTAACCTATTTGTGTCTTCATTTATGACTTCTCTCTGTGAACAAATGGACGTCAGTGTTTCATTACGTCAACCGGTGGTGGTGGATACACGCGTATATGCAAAACCGAGTTGTATTGGCGATGATACCTTAGCACTTGAATTTATTTATCGAGATGATCAAGCGTTTGAATGTGAGGTGCTGTTTATGTTTGATCAGTCCTCAGAGAAGGTGATTAACTGTATTATGGAGTCCATATGAGCCATGAAACCAATTTAAATGTGGTTGAAGAGCTGCATTGGTATACCCAAGTTATCGACACGATGGATGTAGGGATTTTTGTTCTTGATCTTGAATTTAAAGTCGTGGCTTGGAATCGTTTCATGCAGTCGTACAGCGGAATATCGTCAGCCAAAATTTTACAAAAGCCGCTGTTCAGTGTGTGTAAAGATCTTCCAGAAGCCTGGATGGAAGCTAAGTTCAACGCCACCATCTCTTTGGGGACACAAGGTTTTTCTTCCTGGGAAGATCGCGCCTATATCTTCGAATTTAATAATTTTTCACCTGCTTCTCGTGGGTTAGAGCAGATGCATCAGAATATGGTCATCACACCATTGAGCTCTTTATCCGGTCAGGTTTCTCACCTATGCGTGATGATCAGTGACGTTTCCGATACTGCGCAAAGCAAAATGCTTTTGCATGAATCCAATCGCAAGCTCGAACATAAGAGCCGCATTGATGGGTTAACGGGCCTACTCAATCGAGCGTGTTGGGAAGATTCGTTAATCGAAGAATACAATCGCCTCAAAATCGACGATGATCGTGTGTCGACTCTCATCATGTTTGATATCGATTTCTTTAAGCGGGTGAATGATAACTACGGGCACAGCATTGGTGATGAAGTGATTCGTCATACCGCTCAACTTGCACAGAAAACCTCAAGAGGCAGTGATTTTGTTGGACGCTATGGGGGAGAAGAATTTGCCGTCTTGCTGCCTAATACCTGTCATGAACAAGCGTTGTATTTTGCAGAACGGCTACGTAAGAGAATTGAAGAAAGCCAAATCGGTTCGCCACAAGGGACTATTAATTACACCATTAGCCTCGGGGTGTGTGAGTTTAACCGCAGTGCTATTGATTCAGCCACCGGTTGGATTGAAGCCGCCGATACCGCGTTATACAAATCCAAAGAAAACGGTCGCAATATGACCACGGTTCATTCCGTCCCCGCTTAATGCTATGCGTGAATAGAAAGGTAAGAGGTAAGAGGTAAGAGGTAAGAGGCCAGAAATAAGAAGTAAGAGTTAGAGCATCAGAGTTTGCGGTGGCAGAGCCAGTTTTCGCAGAGTTGGATTTCATTGCGTAGGCCTTCACTGAGCTCGCCTCTATTGGAGGAGTCTTTACAGAGTTAGCCTTCACTGATGTGATAAGCGCAGCGTCGCTGACCTTGCACAATGTGTTCAATGCGTTGAACCTGGTGATCCTTACCAAGTAGCGCTTGAAACACGTTTAATTCAGAGCGACAAAGTACCGTATTTCGTGTCGCCGCTTTACAGATTGGACAATGATTTTCAATAAGCAAGTAGCCATCATCGAGTTTTTCAAATTCAGCCATGTAACCTTCATTACTGCGCTGCTCAACAATAATCGCCAGTTTTTGTTCCAGTGACTGAGAAGTATTAATGAGCTTTTGATAAGACACTAGGGTCTGATTTTCTCTGTCTTGAGCTATTTTCTCTAAGCCTTCAAGACCAAAAACGCGCTCAACAGAATCGATCATTTGAACCGACAGTTCTCCATGGCTATCAGCAAAATGCGCATGGCCTTTGTTGGTCAGTGACCAATGTCTCGTTGGTCTGCCAACTTTGACTTTGAGGTCTTGGTAGCTCAACAACCCATCGTCTTCTAACAACTGTAAGTGCTGGCGAGCGCCCATTGTGGTCATAGCCAAATCAAGGGCTAACTGCTTTGCGGTGATCTCACCGTTTTTCTTGATCGCTTGCAGTATTTTTTCGCTACTTTTCATGTTTTCCTCATTCGCTTTGTTTAATTATGTCGTAACGATTTAATAAAGCAAAGAATTTACTATTTAGATTGATCCTATGAATCTACCCCCCAACACAGTAATCAGGTTGTTTTGCAGGTTTGGTCACAAAAAAATGTCCTTCCCCCCTTGGGATTATTGGGAATGCCCCCACATCTCTTTCAACCGCTGCAACACCTTTGAAAACATTAGGTGTCAGCATTTCTCAAACCTCATGGAAATTTTTAGGAGAGACGACCGATGAACATTCGTCCATTACACGACAGAGTTATCGTAGAACGCCAAGAAGCTGAATCAAAGTCAGCGGGTGGTATCGTACTAACAGGTTCAGCGGCTGAAAAATCAACTCGCGGTATCGTTGTTGCTGTGGGTAAAGGCCGCATCCTAGAAAACGGTACTGTCCAAGCATTGGATGTAAAAGTTGGCGATACCGTAATTTTTGCAGAAGGCTACGGTACTAAGACTGAGAAAATCGATGGCAAAGAAGTTTTGATCATGTCTGAAAATGACATCATGGCGATTGTCGAAGCATAAGCACTCGTTGAGTAATTGACTTTTCTCTTCAATATTTACTTTCGAGTAAAAATCGAATCAAAAATTTAAAGGAAATAAAGATGGCTGCTAAAGACGTAAAATTTGGTAATGACGCACGTATCAAGATGCTAGAAGGTGTAAACGTTCTGGCTGACGCTGTAAAAGTAACGCTAGGTCCTAAAGGCCGTAACGTTGTTCTAGATAAATCATTTGGTGCTCCAACGATCACTAAAGATGGTGTTTCTGTAGCCCGTGAAATTGAATTGGAAGATAAATTCCAAAATATGGGCGCACAAATGGTGAAAGAAGTCGCCTCTCAAGCGAATGATGCTGCAGGTGACGGAACAACAACAGCAACAGTACTGGCTCAAGCGATCATCTCTGAAGGCCTAAAAGCCGTTGCAGCTGGCATGAACCCAATGGATCTTAAACGCGGTATCGACAAAGCAGTTATCGCAGCAGTAGAAGAGCTAAAAGCGCTGTCTGTTCCATGTGCAGATACTAAAGCGATCGCACAAGTGGGGACTATCTCTGCAAACTCTGACTCAACGGTCGGTAACCTAATTGCTGAAGCCATGGATAAAGTGGGCCGTGATGGCGTAATCACGGTTGAAGAAGGTCAGGCTCTACAAGACGAGCTAGACGTAGTCGAAGGGATGCAGTTCGACCGCGGATACCTATCTCCTTACTTCATCAACAACCAAGAAGCAGGTTCTGTTGATCTAGAAAGCCCATTCATTCTTCTTATCGACAAGAAAGTGTCGAACATTCGTGAACTTCTTCCGACTCTAGAAGCCGTGGCTAAAGCGTCTCGTCCACTTCTGATCATCGCTGAAGATGTAGAAGGCGAAGCACTGGCAACGCTTGTTGTGAACAACATGCGTGGCATCGTGAAAGTGGCAGCAGTGAAAGCACCTGGTTTCGGTGACCGTCGTAAGTCTATGCTGCAAGATATCGCTATCCTAACTGGTGGTACGGTAATCTCTGAAGAGATCGGTCTAGACCTTGAAAAAGTAACACTAGAAGACCTAGGTCAAGCGAAGCGCGTAACCATCACTAAAGAAAACTCAACCATCATCGATGGTGCGGGTGAAGAAGCGATGATTCAAGGTCGTGTTGCTCAAGTTCGTCAACAAATCGAAGAAGCAACCTCAGACTACGACAAAGAAAAACTTCAAGAGCGTGTGGCTAAACTGGCTGGCGGCGTAGCGGTTATCAAGGTTGGCGCAGCAACTGAAGTGGAAATGAAAGAGAAAAAAGACCGCGTAGAAGATGCACTTCACGCAACTCGCGCAGCAGTTGAAGAAGGTGTGGTTGCAGGTGGTGGTGTTGCACTTATCCGCGCAGCATCAAAAGTGGCTGGCCTTGAAGGCGACAACGAAGAGCAAAACGTCGGTATCCGAGTGGCACTTCGCGCAATGGAAGCACCAATTCGCCAAATCACAATGAACGCGGGTGATGAAGAGTCAGTGGTTGCGAACAATGTACGTGCTGGCGAAGGTAACTACGGTTACAACGCGGCGACGGGTGAGTACGGTGATATGATCGAAATGGGTATCCTAGATCCTACAAAAGTGACTCGTTCTGCACTTCAGTTCGCAGCATCGGTTGCAGGTCTTATGATCACAACAGAAGCGATGATCACTGATAAGCCACAAGATTCTGGTCCAGCTATGCCTGATATGGGTGGCATGGGCGGTATGGGTGGTATGCCGGGCATGATGTAATTTGTGTTTATCTTGTTGCTGTAAAGCTTGATAGCGGCGTCGAAAGTACTCATTTACTAGCGTAAACTCCGTGCTTTCTTCTTGCTCTAAAACGTTACAGCTTAAAGATAATTAAACAAATATCAGATAGAGAACCGAGGCTTTTTAGTCTCGGTTTTTTTGTGTCTGAAAAATGAGTTGATGCTTATTTAATACGGTAATTCGACATGGGTGCTGGCGTGTGACTGGATAATAGTGATGATATTTTGCACTATATGGGGGAGGGAAAAAGAAAGTACTGAAAGGCCATCGCCTGACAATGAGAGTGGCTGACATGATCACAACAATAAAAAGTGACAACAATAAAAAATTACAATCATAAAAACAGGGATACGTTATGCACATTGAAAAGCTTCGCTACCATAGCGATGCCGCTTCGTTAAGTATTGATGATTGGGCGCTCACACCAAACCAGCATTGGGGTATATTCGCTGCCCACAGTCACAGTGCTTCGTTGGTGGCAAAGATCCTTAGTGGTGATTTAGTTCCAGACAGTGGCGAGATTAAGAACCTCCCGCAGCGTATTTCATGCGTCTCATTGGAAATGCAGCAGCAATTGCTCGAAGATGAAATTGCCAAAGACGAAACAGACTTTCAAGACAGCTTAGATTATGGAACGTCCGTTGAGCAGTTGCTTATCGATGTGGGTTGTGAGGCCAAACAGCTTGAAACGATGTTGGAAAAAACCGATTTGATGCGATTACGCCAGAGACAATTTAGACAGCTTTCAACGGGAGAAACGCGCCGAGTCATGCTCGCCAGAGCGTTGGTTCAGAATCCACAATTGTTGATTCTCGATGAGCCATACACCGGGTTAGACACCGAACACCGCGCCGCTCTGACAGAATTACTCAATCAGTGTTCCAGCCAAATGCAGTTAGTGATCATTACCTCTCGGGAGGATGAATTACCGAAGTGTATTACCCATGTCGCTCTGTTTGATCATCAACGTTTAACACAAACCATGACCGAAAAAGAGTGGTCTTCCCATCCGATTCGGCAACAAATTCAAGCACTATCAAAGCAAAAAAGTGACGTGTTACTTGGGATGATGGTTGAAAAAATACCCAATAAAAAAACGAGTGAACCGCTGGTGTCCATGAATAATGTCAAAGTGGAATACCTAGATGGCGTTATCTTCAAAGACGTCACTTGGCAGATGCACTCTGGGGAGCATTGGCAAATACGCGGTCCCAATGGTTGTGGAAAAAGCACCTTGCTAGGTCTGATTCTCGGTGATCATCCTCAATGCTATTGCAATGATATTCATGTACTGGGCATGAAGCGCGGCAGTGGTGAGAGTATCTGGGATATAAAACGCCAGATAGGCATTGTTTCATCCGCATTGCATCTGCAATATCGAGTTGGGTGCCAAGCGTTGGATGTGTTGTTGTCGGGTTTCTATGATTCTATCGGGCTTTACGATCAACCGAGTAAAAAGCAAATTGAAGCGGCGCATCAGTGGTTAGATGTCTTGGAAATGCGTGAATTTGCTAAGACCAGTTTTCGCAGTCTCGACTAGATCGGAAGAGCGGT
>NZ_JBNGCJ010000414.1:0-6942 GCF_049974785.1 Vibrio genomosp. F10 str. 9ZD137 | reverse complement strand
ACCGCTCTTCCGATCTGCGGCTACGGTTGGAATCGTATAACGCCAAAATTGACGGTATATGCTGTTACTCATAATGACTTCTCTTAAATAACCTGACGACACACCATTTAATTATCTAGGCTAACTAAATGAGTAAAACTCTATTTGAGTGCGATTTTTAATAGTTGATTTAACTGATCCAATTGATCATCCGTGAGTTTTTTTTCTAACTCTCTCGCCATCACACCATAAACCCGACTCTCCTCTTTTAGAGCAACGGTCGCTTTTTCAGTCAACTCAACTCGCTTAGATCGCGCGTCTTCAGCGCAAGATTTCCTTTCTACGAGTCCTTTTCTTTCCAAACGCTTAACCATATTCGTCGCCGATGGTTTGCTTACTTGCATTTCATTGGCAAGATCCGTTAAACGAATCGCATCCTGCGAAACCTGAATCACTTTTAGGTAATCATATTCATTGAAGCTTAACTGATCTAAAGAGTCATTTTTAGATTGAACGCGCCACACCTTTGATGCAAACCGTTCGATTTTTTCAAGATTATCCCAAAGCATAACAGCACCACCCAATTTAATTAGCTAGGCTAACTATTTTAATGAATCTTTGGTATAAAGCAACAGGTATAGATATCTAGAAATATACATAAGGTAATAAAAAACCGCCTGTTATTGACGATCATTCTAATGATCGTCAATAACAAGCGGCCTTGTCAGTCTCTAGAGGTGTTGTTACTGCTCTTGCTGCTCAGTCAATGCTTGTTTCTTTGCTTGGGCAAGTTGATCGGCTTTTACTTGATTGTAAATACGGCTTAACTCTAAAAAGGAATAGCGATGCTCAACATACTCAAACACATTGCCCGCTAAAGCCAGTTTGTACAGAGAGATAGCACTGGCAAAATCACCTTCCTGTTGGTAACGCTTCGCCATGTAGAAGTAAACTTCCGTTAAGCGTTGGGCAAGTAACGTATTATCTCTTGTGCCAACTAAAATGGCTTTAAATGCATTCTCTTCCGAGATGTCATTTAACGTCAGGCCAACAAGAACCCAACCCCACTCTTCTGTGCGCGCTTCATACCGAGTCATCAACGCGGTTTTTGCGGCTTCAAGATCCATTTCCGATTGAATGATATAGAGCCAAAGCGCCCCGAATGGATCGCTAGGATCACGTTCAAAATGTGTCGACATCTCTTCGTAAGCAAGATCAATGCGTCCACCGTAATAAAGAGCAATAGCACGATTACGTTCTGCGTAAGCGTTATCTGGATCAAGCTCTAACGTTGAATCAAACGCTTCATAGGCAGCATCAAACTCACCAACTTGGGTAAAATAGACACCCAGTAAATTAAAAATATCGGGTTGAGCTGGGTTTAATGATAGTGATTGATTGAAATCCAATCGGGCTAAATCACGCAAACCAACGCTGTCATAGTAATTACCGCGTTCATAATGCATTTTTGCTCTAACTTCATCTTGCAGATCAGCACGTTGAAGTAATTGAGTTAAACGAGCAATTTGAACTTCTTGCTGAACACTTGCCTGTAATGGCACGGCCATTGGTGGATAGATCCACTGATCTTGATCGGGTGTTGATGTCGAAGCACACCCCGCTGTGACCAACAAAAATGCACTTAATGTGGCGCTACGAAACCATTTCACAAATAGATACTCCTGTCGCCCAACATAAATTTGCTGGAAAATAAGATGAAAAAAAGGGAGCGATAAGGCTCCCTTTATAACATGCTTTATACTCAATAGGTCAAATTACCTATTTAAGAATAACGAATTACTCAGCGTCAGCAACTGGTGCTTCTTCTGCAGGCTTATCTGCCGCTTCTTTCATGCTTAGACGTACACGGCCTTGACGGTCAATTTCAAGTACTTTAACTTTCACTTCTTGACCTTCAGTTAGGTAATCAGACACTTTCTCGATGCGCTTATCAGCGATTTGAGAAATGTGTACTAGGCCATCTTTACCAGGAAGGATATTAACGAATGCACCGAAATCAGCCAAACGAGCAACTTTACCTGTGTAGATAGTACCTACTTCAACTTCAGCGGTCAGAGCTTTAATGCGGTTGATGGCATCTTCAGCTTGCTCACCCGAGGTTGCAGCAATTTTAACCGTACCGTCATCTTCAATTTCGATCGTTGTACCTGTCTCTTCGCATAGAGAACGGATCACAGCGCCACCTTTACCAATCACATCACGGATCTTATCAGTGTTGATCTTCATTGTGTGGATGCGCGGAGCGAACTCTGAAATATCGTCACGAGCACCAGAGATAGCTTCATCCATAACAGTAAGGATGTGCTTACGCGCGCCTTGTGCTTGGTTAAGAGCGATCTGCATAATCTCTTTCGTGATACCTTCGATTTTAATGTCCATTTGAAGCGCAGTGATACCATCGTTAGTACCTGCTACTTTAAAGTCCATGTCACCTAGGTGATCTTCGTCGCCAAGGATGTCAGAAAGAACAACGAAGTCGTCACCTTCTTTAACCAGACCCATTGCGATACCCGCAACAGAAGCTTTAATTGGAACACCAGCATCCATAAGCGCTAGAGAAGTACCACATACAGAAGCCATTGAAGAAGAACCGTTAGATTCAGTGATTTCCGATACAACACGTACTGTGTATGGGAATTCTTCAATTGAAGGCATAACCGCTTGGATACCGCGCTTAGCCAGTTTACCGTGGCCGATTTCACGACGCTTTGGAGAACCAACAAAACCCGTCTCACCTACACAGTATGGAGGGAAGTTGTAGTGTAGAAGGAAGTGGTCTTTCTTCTCACCCATTAGGCTATCGATGATTTGAGCATCACGTTGTGTACCAAGCGTTGCTGTAACAAGTGCCTGAGTTTCACCACGAGTGAATAGAGAAGAACCGTGAGTACGTGGAAGAACACCAGTACGTACGTCTAGTGCGCGAACCATATCTTTTTCACGACCGTCGATACGTGGGTTACCCGCGATGATGCGGCTACGTACTACGTTTTTCTCTAGAGAACCCAACATGCCGCGGATTTCGCGCTCATCTAGGTTTTCGTCTTGCGCGAGAAGCGCTGCAACGGCTTCATTCTTAATGACGCCTACTTTCTCGTAACGCGCCATTTTTTCAGTAATTTGGTACGCTTCAGATAGACGTGCTTCAGCAAGTTCAGCAACTTGGGCTTTAAGCTCTGCGTTTACTTCTGGAGCAGTCCAATCCCAAGCTGGAGTCGCAACTTCAGCAGCAAATTCGTTGATCGCTTTGATGACAACTTGTTGTTGGTCGTGACCGTAAACAACAGCAGCAAGCATTTCTTCTTCTGATAGGTTATCAGCTTCAGATTCAACCATAAGTACCGCGCCTTCAGTACCAGACACAACGAGGTCTAGTTTAGAGTTTTCAAGCTCAGTGTTTGAAGGGTTAAGAACAAGTTGACCGTCGATGTGACCAACACGTGCAGCACCGATTGGACCATTAAATGGAACGCCAGCGATAGAAAGTGCAGCAGACGTTGCGATCATAGTGATCATGTCTGGGTTTACGTCAGGGTTGATAGAAACAACCGTCGCGATAACCTGAACTTCGTTTTTGAATGCACTTGGGAAAAGTGGACGAATTGGACGGTCAATCAGACGCGCTGTTAGTGTCTCAGCTTCTGAAGGACGACCTTCACGCTTGAAGAAGCCACCAGGGATTTTACCTGCAGCGTAAGTACGCTCTTGGTAGTTTACTGTTAGCGGGAAGAAATCTTGACCTGCAACCGCTTCTTTTTTAGCAACAACAGAAACGAATACGGATGTATCGTCCATAGTGGCCATTACAGCAGCAGTAGCTTGACGTGCGATAACGCCAGTTTCTAGCGTAACGGTGTGATTGCCGTATTGAAACGACTTTACAACTGGTTTTTCAAACATTATATATCCTTGATCTAAAGGGTAACTTTAGAATAAGTAAGTGACCGTTCAAGAGATTACCAATCGCGACTAGTGAAAAGAGACTAAGGATAACCAAACTATTAACCCAATCGCTTTTGAATAGTCGCGACCAATAGGCCGACATCTGTGACTGTAATTCTTGAACAAATTTATGTGCCTAGTGCAAGAGCATGATAGGCGAGGCGTAGTATAAACTATATGAGCGGTGTTTTGCTATGATCGGTTACTTTGTCCTAAAAAAAAGCATGGTTTTACTGAATTTTAGGCAACAAAAAAGGGGCATATAGCCCCTTTCTAAACAAACTTTCTATGCAGCTACTAATTAGCGACGTAGACCTTGACGTTTGATTAGATCTTGGTAACGAGCTAGGTCTTTGCCTTTCAAGTAATCAAGAAGTTTACGACGGCTAGATACCATGCGTAGAAGACCACGACGGCTGTGGTGATCGCCTTTGTGAGCTTTAAAGTGACCTTGAAGGTGGTTGATAGAAGCAGTAAGTAGTGCTACTTGTACTTCTGGTGAACCAGTGTCGCCTTCAGATTGTGCGTATTCTGCAACGATTGCTGCTTTAGTTTCTGCATTCAGAGACATAATGCTCTCCTAATAAGAGTAGGTTTATAGTTGTAGCAGCCAATCTCTGATTCAGCCACTACGCGAAGCGCGGATTATAGGGTAATCTAGATACTATGGCAACTGAATATAACAACGGAATACCATCCCTTGCCCACTCTATCGATTAAAGAGTATTTGCGCTCAATTTTTTCATGTTAAACTTAGGCTTAACACCTTTAAATAAATCATTAGGATCACACATGAAAATCGGCATCATTGGCGCTATGGAACAAGAAGTTACCATCCTTAAGCAGGCAATATCTAACTGTAAAGAAGTCAGCAAAGCGGGCTGCAACTTCTTCTCGGGTGAGCTTAACGGTGTTGATGTCGTGCTTTTACAGTCGGGCATTGGTAAAGTCGCTGCCGCTATTGGTACCACCATTTTACTTGATGAATATCAGCCAGACGTTGTCATCAATACCGGCTCTGCGGGTGGTTTTGACTCTACTCTCAATTTAGGCGATGTCGTCATCTCTACTGAAGTTCGTCATCACGATGCTGATGTGACCGCTTTTGGCTACGAAATTGGTCAAATGGCGGGACAGCCTGCTGCCTTTCTTGCCGATTCAAATCTAATGGACATTGCAGAAAGAGCACTGGCACAAATGGAAGACAAACACGCAGTTCGAGGCCTAATTTGTACTGGTGATGCCTTTGTTTGTAGCGCAGAGCGTCAAGCGTTTATTCGCACACATTTCCCGACGGTTATTGCGGTCGAAATGGAAGCCTCTGCCATTGCTCAGACTTGTCATCAGTTTAATGTTCCTTTTGTTGTGGTTCGTGCTATTTCTGATGTTGCCGATAAAGAGTCTCCAATGAGTTTTGAAGAGTTCCTACCTCTTGCAGCACAAAGCTCTTCAGAGATGGTGATAAAAATGGTTCAACTGCTTAAATAGTTAACGACGGATATCATGGAAGAGATTTTTAGTCAGTTCTATTCAAATGGAGTGCTCCTCGTCATGTGGGGAGCCTTATTATTTCATCTGCTTATCCCAATTCCTAGAAGCGCTCACCCTACGACACTGTGGCATAAGTTTGCAGAGCAACTCGCTGAAAAAGTAAACGTCAATAATCACTACTCACAGAGTTTGATTTCCGGCACGCTTGCTTGGTTACTAATGGTCATCCCAACGATTCTCGTGCTGTGGGCGCTAAAACCATTGGTGTGGCAACCTCAGTTATTTGAATTGGCTTTACTGCTACTTGCCCTAGATTGGCGCAGCAATGAAGTCCTTGCAAATGGGCTGACTAAGGCACTCGCTCATGACGATAAATCGACGGCTAGATCCTTGCTTTCCCCGGTACTCAACCGAGACACAAGTCGCTTGTCAGCTTTAGGGCTTGGTAAAGCTGGGGCTGAAACCATCATTATGGGTTATGGGCGAAATGTGGTGTGTGTACTTTTTTGGTACGCAATCGGCGGTGGAAGCGGCGCTTTAATCTATCGACTATCGGCGGAACTGGCGAGAGCGTGGTCTCCTTCTCGTTCCGAATTCTCCCCTTTTGGCCTAGCGGTAACCCGAGCTGTCGCACTCTTAGACTTTATCCCTTTACGACTGTTTGCACTGTTTGTTGTGTGTGGAAATAAAGCCGTTTACACCTTTAAAGCTATGCTGACTCAAAGCTCGTCTTGGCCGTCACCTGGTCCTGCTTGGTTGCTCACTGCCGTCGGTAACAAACTGGAGCTTTCTCTAGGTGGCCCTGCCATTTATGAAAATCGCAAAAGTGTACGAGTCAAAATAGGTGGCCGTATTGCTCCCTCGGCGATTCATTTATCACAAATACAAACGCTCGTTGCGTGGCGTGTTTTCGCATGGACACTCATTCAAAGCGTGATTCTTTTCCTTTTATACCAAGGCGTTTAGATGTTTCGTTTCACCTCGATAGTCCCACTGCTTATAACGACTTCTGTTGTCTCCGCTCCGGTAGAAAGAGTCATAGCGCTCGCGCCTCATGCGACAGAAATTGCCTTTGCAGCAGGGCTTGGCGATAAGCTCATCGCGGTGAGTGCCATGAGCGACTACCCAGAACAAGCTCAATCCCTTGAAAAAGTCGCCAACTATCAAGGCATGAAACTCGAGCGGATTATTGCCCTTCAACCGGATCTCATTATTGCTTGGCCATCAGGCAACCCAAAGAAAGAACTCGAGATGCTTCGTCAATTTGGTTTCACTATCTATGATTCACACACCAAGACGCTCAGTGACATTGCAGACAATATCGACGATCTCAGTGAGTTTAGCGATAACCCGAAATTGGGTCGAGCCCAAGCAAAAGCGTTTAGAGATCAACTTGCGGCCCTATCACAACGTTACGATGTAAAAGACCCAGTGAGTTATTTTTATCAGCTCAATGAAAAGCCAATTATTACTGTTGCTCAAGGGCATTGGCCAGATCGGAAGAGCGGT
>NZ_JBNGCJ010000413.1:0-3491 GCF_049974785.1 Vibrio genomosp. F10 str. 9ZD137 | reverse complement strand
TAAAATGGCCACAATATTGCCGACACCAATGATAATCATGCTGCGTGTTCGAGCCGCTTCCTTCTCTTCTTTGATTCGTAGCTCTTCGAGAAGTTGCTGCTGTTTTCTCTGTTGCTCTTCTTGAATCAACCGTGTTTTCTCAAAATCGATTTCCTCTAAAATATTATAACTTTGATCGGTCACCATAAACGCCAGCGGTCTACCTGTCGCCATATCCGTTGCAAACACCTTTCCTTGCCATTGATAGTGACCCACTTTGTCACTATTGGGTATCCAAAGATCCAGCTTTTCCGATTCTTCAATGGCACTGCCAGACACGGAGGTGAGTTCACCGTCACTATTGGCGTGGTCAATTTGTGCCGCCAAAGACCCAGGCTTGACCATACCCTGCTCTCCGGAGAGAATAATTTGGTGAGCCGTTTCAGCATCTCGAGATTGAATAAAGGTATGCTGAATCGGTGTTGGATAAACCAGCACCTCTTGCTCTTGAGCCCTTAAAAAGATGCCATTTCCTGATGTGATTCTTACCCGGTATTTACCTGGCTGCGAGGATATTGGTAAAGCCACGGTAAATATTCCGTCGCCAGGAAATTCATCAAGTCCTGTTCCATCATCAGAAAAGACACCCAAAACCTCAGGAACTGGCTTGGCTTCGCTGATCAAGTCCTGCTCATTTTCCACAAACTTCGTAAACGTCACTTTAAGGCTGATTCGATCAAGAAAATCCCTAAGAATCAGAGGTTCACCATCTGAGGTCAATTTCGCGGTGAATTTGATCTCTTCACCTTGGTATAAACGGGTTGGGAATGTATCGCTTTCTAACGCTAAATGAGAGATAAGTAAGATTCTATTTTTGGGCGTGACTTTGCCCACCGCTTGCCAAGGACCCGGCATAGGATCGTCAATGGAAATAATGTCCAGCGATGATTCTTGATACCATTGAACGTTGTCAGGACTTCGCCACGCATAATATTTTTTGCCATCGGGCCTAACCAACACAACGGGTTTAGAAGATTGTTCGCGATAAATGACAAAAGTGATTTGCTTTATCGTAGGATCCACTCGAAAACGATTATCGAGCAACGACATAGAAGATTCTTCACTGGCGACACTCGCACTAAAGCACAGCATCAAGCTCATGAACGTGATTAAAATCCTCAATGGTATTTCTCCTGTTTTTAGCAAGGGCTTATTACTTTAGCCAGAGGCAGTTGCCATTTTCTTGTACGATATCAAGCCTTTCTTGATGTGCTTTTACTTCATCGGCCGTTGCTAGTAAAACCTTTAGCGCTTTTCGGTCTGTGTTGATACGTTTTATCGTTACACCACTAATTCCACCTGCTTCAGAGCTAAATTGAAGCGACGTTTGCCCCCCCGTCATCGCCAAGTAGACGTCAGCTAGAATTTCCGCATCGAGCAAAGCGCCGTGAAGAATACGAGCTGAGGTATCAATCGTGTAGTGCTTTGCCAATGAATCCAGGTTCTTCCTAGCTGGCATGTTTGGCATGCGCTTCGCCATGGCGAGGGTGTCGGTGACCTCACAATAGTCCGTGGTTTGACCCACAGAGCTATCAAACATTCTGAATTCATGATCCATAAAGCCCACATCAAAGGGAGCATTGTGGGCAACTAATTCGGCACCTTTAATAAACTCAATAAATTCTTGATGTACTTCACTATAAGACGGCTTGTCTGATAAAAATTCATCGGTAATACCATGAACTTCTATCGCATCAGGCTGAATCTCACGGTCTGGCTTGATATAGACATGAAAATGCCGACCAGTGAGCTTTCGACCGATGATCTCGACAGCACCAATCTCTATAATACGGTGCCCTTGATAGGTAGGCCCACCTTCTCTATTCATACCGGTGGTTTCGGTATCGAGAACGATGATTCGTTTTTGCTCTACATTTTGCTCTAAATTGCTACTGGTATTCATATTTAATTATGTGTCAGACTATGCGAATAATATGCTTAACTCAATAGTATCAAATCATGACGAAACAAGTGGAAATTTTCACAGATGGTTCTTGTTTAGGCAATCCAGGCCCTGGTGGTTATGGTGTTGTATTACGCTATAAAGAAACGGAAAAAACACTCGCCAAAGGCTATAACCTGACCACCAACAATCGCATGGAGATGCTTGCCGCCGTTGTTGCTTTACAAACTCTGAAGGAGCCCTGTGAAGTGATACTTACCACAGATAGTCAGTATGTTCGCCAAGGTATTACGCAATGGATTCATAACTGGAAAAAGCGTGGCTGGAAGACGTCAGCGAAGAAACCTGTAAAGAACGCTGATTTATGGCAGGCTCTAGACAAAGAGACCGCGCGTCACACGGTCGATTGGCGCTGGGTTAAGGGCCATGCGGGGCACAGAGAAAACGAAATGTGCGATGAATTGGCACGTACCGCAGCCGAAAATCCAACAGAAGAAGATACCGGTTACGAAGCCGGTTAACGATTTAGATCACTGAGGACCTAAAATAAAACCAAGAAGCGGCGATTCTTGGTTTCTTACCTCAAACTCAAATCAGTTTTTATCTACCCAATTCTTCTGTACAACGCGATTCACTCGATAGTTAATACTGACTGGCGATAATCTTCGTTTTAATCGCCAGTGCGGCTTGATCGGTTTTAAAGGATAAGTACGCTTGCGCGCCACCACGAAATAAAGGCTTCCTAATGGGCTAGCCCAATCACCTAAACTGTTCTCACACCATGTCCACATCGGTTGATATTTTTGCATAGGGAACAGTGCAAATGTATCACTTTCAATCACCTGATAATTCAATAACCCTAACCAATCTTTAATTCGGTTCGGTGTGAACATTCGCCCGCTCCAAGGTAAATTATTTTTCCGCCATGGGAGGAATCGAGCAAAGCCGGTGATGCTGATCGGATTGAACCCTGTGAGAATGAGGTAACCATCATCAATCATCACTCTATCAACTTCTCGCAACATTCGGTGAGGATCGTTACAGTAATCGAGTTGATGAGCCATAATCACCGTATCAAAGCTTTTTTCCAAAAAAGGCAAATCATAACCGTCAGCGATCACATTATGCAGAGGGTTATGAACATCTAGATTGACTTGGTGTTGGATATTGCAGTGTTGACTTGCCAGCTCACAGCTTAAACCGCCCAGCTTCAACATATGATACCCAAATAACTTTGGACACCACTCATCAAGGCGTGTTTGAATAGCGTTGTTCACCCACTCGCCATTTTTAAGCTGAGACCATGAGTGTGGCTTTTCAAGCTTCTTTTCATTGCGTGCTGGATTCATTAATAACCTGCTTCAACCTAGGTGACGGGAGACTCAACCATGATACGTATCAAAAGCATACCTGCATTTAATGATAATTACATCTGGGTGATAGAAAATAGAGAAGGCCGTTGTGTTGTGGTCGATCCTGGTGATGCGAATCCAGTGCTGTCTTACTTAGAAGCGCATCAACTGACGTTAGACGCCATCCTAATTACCCA